>CALBRY010000444.1 GCA_937927665.1 uncultured Chloroflexota bacterium | reverse complement strand
TTCTTTCGCAGAAAAGGCATTTTTATTTTATTCCCGTTCAGCGCGATATCGATTTGCGAAGTTCAATGAATGTACGCCCCGGCGATTTTGATTTTAGTATTCCGGCGCGCAGCGGGCGTATCCACATCATTGAGGGACATGCCGATCAGGTGGTTACAGGTCATCGCATTGACGATGCTAGAATTGTCGATGGTTATGCCATCAGCGATCCTGATCGTGATATTCTCAAGATGGCAGTCATCGAACGCCATCAAGCAAGTGGGAATATCGGCAAAGGCTTTATTCATGGGTTTGGGCTGAAGCGCGGCGCGATCGCAGGGACAGTCGCTCATGATCATCATAATTTGGTGGTGATCGGGGCGGACGATGCGAGTATGGCACGCGCGGCGCAGGTTGTGATCGAGATGGGCGGCGGATTGGCGGCAGTGGATGGCGATAATGTCGTGGCGGTGCTGGCGCTCCCGGTGGGCGGCTTGATGACCGAACAGCCGATCGCAGATGTGCGGCGCGAATACGACATTTTGATCGCTGCCGCGCAGGAGATGGGCAGTACCATGTTCGATCCGTTCATGGCAATGAGTTTCATGGCACTAGAAGTCATTCCCAAGCTGAAACTGACCGATGTCGGCTTGGTGGATGTCGAAAAGTTTGAAGTCATTGACCTGTTTGCGTGAGTGAGCATATGGACATTTCTCAACTGATGCATGAACTGCGCGCCCTTGCGAATCGCTGGGCGATCAAGGCGCGAGAGTATGCGCGGGACGGCAAAGCATCCGCCGATCCGGCGCAAGCTCAGTACTATCAGGGGTTCGCTGAAGGGTATTACAAAGCCGCGACTGATCTCGCTGCATTTCTCAAAGGCGAAACTGTTGATGTGGACGGATCATCGACGCTGATTGTCAACCCACCGACGCCGAAGCAAAGCAGCGCTCCAAAGCCTCAAGCTGCTCCTCCGCCCCCTGTTGCTCCATCGCCTTCGTATCTGAATATGGCGGTGTCCGAGATCATCAACGTACTCGAATTTGCTGGCGCGAGTCCGCGTGATGTCAAAATCCGACCGGGTAATACGGTCTACGCGGAGTTTTCCAAGTGGCAGCCGCTTGCCGATCATGAACGGGTCGCCAAAATCGCCGCCGCTGATCCGCGTGTGGTCATCTTGAATTTTGGGAGAACGAAGGACGGTAACGATCCTTACGTTGAATTCGCATTTAAGCAGGGATAACAGAGGACTATGACACAAAGCAGCCCGGTAACGCCGAGCCAGATCCAGACGATTCACGAACGGGTCGAAGCGCAGCGCGAACAAATCATCCAGTTTTTGAAAGATTTATGTGCCATCCCAAGCTATGACAGTCAAATTCGCGCCGTGTGCGAACGCGCCGCCGAGGAGATGCACAAGCTGGGCTTTGACGAGGTATGGTTCGATAAGATGGGGAACATCATTGGGCGCATCGGCAGCGGCGCGACCAAGATTGTTTATGACAGCCATCTTGATACCGTCGGCATTGGCGACCCCGATGAATGGGAATGGGATCCCTTCACCGGCAAGGTTGAAAATGGGGTGTTCTTTGCGCGCGGCGCGTGCGACGAGAAGAACAGCACGCCGGGAATGATCTACGGGTTAGCCCTTGCGCGTGATCTGGGCTTGCTGGATGGGTTCACCGCGTACTATTTTGGCAACATGGAAGAATGGTGCGATGGCATCGCGCCGAATTCATTTGTCGATACCGAAGGCATCCGCCCGGATTTCGTCGTTGTCGGCGAACCGACCCGTATGCAGATTTATCGCGGTCACAAAGGGCGCGTTGAGATGCAGGTCGTCGCCAAAGGCAAGAGCGCGCACGCCGCCAGTAATTTCCTCGGCGATAACGCGATCTACAAACTCCTGCCGATTATCGACGCGATCAGCAAGCTTGAACCGGAACTCGGCGACGATCCGTTTTTGGGTCACGGGCGTATTACCGTCAGCGATATGCACGTCAAGACGCCGAGCATCAATGCCGTACCGGATGAAGCGACGATCTATATTGACCGCCGCGTGACATTTGGCGAAGAACCCAAAGCTGAACTGGAGCGCATCCAGAGAATCATCGGCGATCGCACCGACATCGAAGCGTCGATCCTTCACTATGATGATCCGAGCTATACCGGATTTGTGTTCCCGCTGGAGAAGATTTATCCCGCGTGGGCGCTGCCGGAAGATCACCCGTTTGTGCAGGCAGGCGTTGCAGCAGGTGAACTGCTGTGGGGCTACAAGCCGCCAACGGGCAAATGGGATTTTTCGACCAACGCAACATACTGGACGGGTAAAGCAGGCATTCCGAGCATCGGCTTCGGACCCGGCAACGAAATCCACGCGCATACGGTGATCGATCAAGTGCCGCTCGATGATGTTGTGCGTTCGACGGAGTTTTACGCGCTTCTGCCGGGGTTGATCAAGCGGTAAACCCGGATGACAGACCTGATCTATGTGATGCGTCATGGCGAAAGCGCCGTCAATGTGAAGCGGATCATCAAGTGCCGCGAACTTGACGGCGATTTGACTCCTGACGGACAGGCGCAAGCGCGTTCAGCCGGGGCATGGTTGGCGGATAAAGGTATTCAGCGTATCCGCCACAGCCCGATGCACCGTGCCGTTCAGACCGCCGCGATCGTTGGTGATGCGCTCAAGCTCACACCCATCCTTGATGAACAACTTCGTGAATGGGACTGCGGCGATCTCGAAGGTCAATCCGGTGATGCGGCATGGGAAGCGTGGAACGTTGTCCATCAGCAGTGGCGTCAGCACATCCTTGACGCGGCATGTCCCGGCGGCGAAACATTCGGGGATGCCCTTTTGCGGATGACGCTCGCACTGCGTGATGCACAATCGACAGAACTGTTGGTGACGCACGGCGGGATTGGCATTTGTGTGATCCCGTATTTGTGCGTGAACGCGGCAGCGCTTCAACGGATTGATTATCTGAGCTACACCGGCATAGTGGTCTTAGAGCGGTACGACGCGGATCGCTATATTTGTCAGAGTTGGAATCTTGTTGAACACCTGTCATAAGTCCGGCGCTTGCGTCGAGCGAAAGGTTATACCCGCATGATCCTTATTACGGGGCGGTTTGATGTTGATCCGCAGCAGCGCGAAGCATTTCTCGCGTTCGCACAGACGATCGTACCGCGTGAACGCATGGCGCAAGGCTGCATCCACTTTGATATTTTTGAGGATGTAACCACGCCGAACCGCTTTTTGATGCTGGAAGAATGGGAGTCTCAGGAAGCGCTTGACGCGCATACCTCGACAGACGAATTCGACGAGAACGAAGCGGCATTGGAGCAGTTTTTAGTTGGCGATCCCTCTTGGGACGAGTACGAATTCTAAGGAGTTGTTTTCACCATGCAAACTGACCTGCGTAACCGTGACTTGATCACGACTCAGGAGTGGACGCGCGACGAGATCGATACGCTGCTCGATGTGGCGTGGGATCTAAAGCGCAAACGCGCATTGGGCGAACCCCATGCTTATCTGCGCGACAAAGTATTGGCGATGCTGTTCTTCTTCACCAGCACCCGCACCCGCACCAGCTTTGAAGCAGGCATGGCACAGTTGGGCGGTCATGCCCAGTTTATCGACAGCGAAACGACCCAGATCAGTCACGGCGATACGGCGATGGAAATCGGCGAAATCGTTGGGCGTTACTGTGACGGGATCGCCATTCGTCAATGCGATTGGAAGTTCGGCAATCAGTACATCCGCGAAGTGGCGAAGGCAAGCCGCGTTCCAGTGCTGAACATGCAGTGTGATGTGTATCACCCGTTCCAGATTCTCGCTGACCTGATGACGATTCAAGAGAAGTTCGGGCGCGATCTGCGCGGCAAGACGATCAACGTCAGCTATGCGTATGCCTCCAGCTATCAGAAGCCGCTGAGCGTGCCGCAAGACCTGATCCTGATGATGACCCGTTACGGCATGAACGTCCGCCTGACCGCTCCGCCGGAATTCGGTCTGATGCCGGAAATTGTCGAACAGGCGAAGGAAAACGCGAAAGGTTCGCGCGGTTCGTTCGAAATGCTCGATAACTTCGATGACGGCTTCAAGGGCGCGGACATCGTCTACCCGAAGTCGTGGGGATGCTGGATGACGACCGAGGACAAAGAAGAATCGAAGAAGATCGGCGGCAAGTACACCGATTGGATCACCGATTCGCGCCGGATGGCACTCGCCAGCCCGGATGCGATCTATATGCACTGCCTCCCGGCGGATCGCAATATCGAAGTCACTGACGAAGTGATCGAAGGTCCGCAGAGCGTGGTCTACGACGAAGCCGAAAATCGTCTGCATGTTCAGAAAGCAGCGATGGCGCTCACGATGCGTTCGTAAGCACACGACTTGTAATAGAATAGAGATGCGTTGATGCGGGGCGCGGCGTAAACGCGCCCCTTTTGATCAAAAGGACTTTCCTGTGCCAAATAAACTTGCTGCCGTCGCTATCGGCGGTAATTCACTGATTCTTGACCCAAAACATCCTGAAGTCACCAACCAGTGGGATGCCGTCCGCGTGACCTGCGAACATATCGCCGAGATGATCGCGGATGGCTGGAACGTCATCATCACGCATGGAAACGGTCCGCAGGTTGGCTACATCCTGCGCCGCTCCGAACTTGCCGCGCACGAAGTCCATCCCGTTCCGCTCGATATTATCGTGGCGGATACACAGGGTTCGATCGGCTATATGGTGCAGCAGTCGCTCGATAACGCGCTTCGCAAGCGCGGCGTGAACCGCACCATCGTCACAATCGTGACACAGGTGCGCGTTGATGAATCCGATCCGGCGTTCCAGAACCCCAACAAGCCAATCGGCAGCTTTATGACCGAAGAAGTTGCGCGCAAGCATGCGGCGGAAGGGTGGTCGGTGGTCGAAGATGCGGGGCGCGGTTGGCGTCGTGTCGTCGCCAGCCCCAAGCCGTTGATGATTCAGGAAATCAATGCGATCCGCGCCCTCATCATGAATGATTACATCGTGATTGCGGTCGGCGGCGGCGGGATTCCCGTCGTGCGTGACGAACATGGTGAATTACGCGGCACATACGCCGTCATTGATAAAGACCGCGCCAGCAGTTTGATCGCGCAGGTACTTCGTGCTGACCTGTTTGTGATCTCGACAGGCGTCGAAAAAGTGGCGATCAACTTCAACAAGCCGAATCAGCAGTTTCTCGATCAAATGACGCTGCACGAAGCGCAGAAATATATGGCGGAAGGTCATTTTGCGCCGGGGAGTATGCTCCCCAAAATCGAAGCAGCGGTCGAGTTCGTGAAAATGGGCGGTCCGGTCGCGGTCATTACCGATCCGCCGAATCTGGCGCGGGCGCTGCGCGGTGAAACCGGAACGCGCATTGTGCCGTAAATGCATTGAACCGCAGAGAACGCAGAGAATTCAATGGCAGATGTCTTAAAGCTGAAATGTTCCGTGTGCGGGCGAGAATACGCCCCCGATGAAGTGATGTACGCCTGTCCCGTGTGCGGTCAAGTGGGAACGCTGGACGTCCTTTATGATTATGCGCGCCTTCGTGACCAACTTAACCGGGATGCGATGGCGTCCAATCGCGTACAAACGATGTGGCGCTATCGTGATCTGCTCCCGCTCAAATCCGAAAGCCGCGTCCCGCCGCTCCGCGTGGGGAATACACCGCTGTATGATGCGCCGCGTTTGGCGGCTGATCTCGGATTGGCGGCGGCATGGGTCAAAGATGATGGCAGTAATCCCACCGGGTCGCTCAAAGACCGCGCCAGCGCGATGATCATTGCTCGCGCTCAAGAGGCAGGGATTACGACCGTCAGCACCGCCAGCACGGGCAACGCGGCGGCGGCGTTGAGCGGAGTCGGCGCGTCGGTTCCGGGGATGAAGATCATCATTTTTGTTCCGGCTTCCGCGCCTGAGGCGAAGATCGCCCAGCTTCTCGTTTATGGTGCGACCGTGCTGCTGGTCGAATCGAATTACGACACAGCGTTTGATCTCTGCTATGAAATGTGTATCGAGCAGGGGTGGTACTGCCGCAATACGGGCATCAATCCCTATACGATAGAAGGCAAAAAGACCGTCGCATTTGAGATTGCCGAGTCATTCAATTGGGATGTGCCGGATGTGGTGATCGTCAGCGTGGGCGATGGCAATATTATCGCCGGAGTCCATAAAGGCTTTGTCGATCTGCTTGAATTAGGCTGGATTTCAAGGATTCCGCGCTTGATTGGGGTACAAGCAGAAGGAAGTTCACCGCTGGTCAGCGCATGGGAGCAAAACACCGCCGCCGCCGATATGCAGCCTGTTGATGCTCAAACCATTGCGGACAGCATCAGTGCCGGACTGCCGCGCGACCGCGCAAAAGCGCTGCGCGCTGTGCGGGCGACCAATGGCGCATTTGTCGCCGTGCCGGATAATCAGACGATCGCCAGCATTCCAACGATGGCGCGGCTGACCGGTGTGTTCTGCGAGCCGTCCAGCGCGATCACTTACGCGGGTGCGCGCCGCGCGCTAGAATTAGGCTTCTTGAAGCCCGATGAACGCGTCGTATTCTTATTGACAGGAAATGGACTGAAGGACGTCCGGCGAGCGCAGGAATCGGTGCGTGGGGGAATGCGGGTCGCCCCTAACGCTGATGCTGTCCGCCGCGCACTCCACCTAGAGTAAATGATGAACACACGCCCAACGTATTCGATTGTCGCCCCGATCTACAATGAGGAGGGCAATATCCCCGACCTGTACCAGCGGATTAGTCAGGTGATGGACAGCACCGGCGAACCGTGGGAGCTGATCTGCGTCAACGACGGCAGCAAAGACCGTTCGCTGGAGCTGCTTCAAGGGTTGGCACGTCAAGATGAGCGCGTGCGGGTGATCAACTTCGCGCGCAATTTTGGACATCAAACGGCAGTGACGGCAGGGATCGACCATGCCGCCGGACGCGCCGTTGTTTTGATCGATGCCGACCTGCAAGACCCGCCCGAACTAATCCACGATTTGATCGAGCGTTGGAAAGCAGGTTACGAAGTCGTGTACGCGATCCGCGAAAAGCGTATGGGCGAAAGCTGGTTCAAGCTGTTCACGGCGAAAATGTTCTACCGTGTGATCTACCGGATCACGGATGTGGATATTCCGGTCGATACGGGTGATTTCCGCCTGATGGACGAAAAAGTTGTCCAGGTCCTGCGGGCGATGCGCGAACACAACCGCTTTATTCGCGGGATGACCAGTTGGGCAGGTTTCAAACAAACGGGCGTGCAGTATGTCCGTCAAGCGCGGCACTGGGGCGAAACCAAATACCCGCTCCGCAAGATGATCCGCTTTGCGCTCGATGCGATCACCAGCTTTTCGTATTTCCCGCTTCAGATCATGGTGTACGTATCGGGAATCTTGGGCGTACTGGCGTTTCTCGCGATTCCGGTCGTAGCCCTCCTGCGGGTGATCTACGGTATGGAGTTCTTCGGCGGGCAAGCCACGACAATCGTGCTGGTTCTGCTTATGAGCGCGTTTCAGTTGTTCTTCCTTTTCATTCTTGGGCAGTATGTTGCCCGTGTATATGATGAAGTGCGCGGACGCCCGCTGTACGTGGTCGCGTCCCGTACCGGATTCGAGGGACTCAGCGGAGTCACGCCGCCCTCCGCCGCGCAGTTTCCCGCGCTGGCGGTCTCACAGGAGGCTGCTCCACTGCCCGATAGGGTGGAGGAGGGAAGTGAAAAGGACGCATTATGACGGACGACATGATGGATGTGGTACAGCGTTACCGTCAGCTTGTTTTGGATTATGAAGCGCTGGACGAAGAAATTGATACGTTCATTCAATCGCGCGGGGGTAAAGCCGCGCACGAGATGACGCCGGACGATCTGGCGCACTATAAGACGCTGGCGCTCCGCCGTGACGAGATGATGAACGAACTACGTATACTTGAAACACAGTTGAACCTGAATGACGAGGAATCACCGTGATCACCGGACCAACCTTTGAGGAAATGCTCCACCCCAACAAGATCGCCCCGAACGTGCGCGCCAAAGCGACTGCCGCCCGATATGCGAATCCGCTTGACCCGATCAACCTATTCAATATCACGTGGCGCGATGAGCATGACCAGATTTATCACATCGTCCTGCCAAAAGAACTGACCGGAATCGATGCGGATATCGTGCTGCTGTATGCGCGTGAATTCCCGTCGGGGAGTCACAAGGTCGGCGCGGCATATTCGGTGCTGCTGGAAAAAGTCCTGTTCGGCGAAGTTGACCCCAAAGTGAATACGCTTGTGTGGCCCTCGACCGGAAACTACGGGATCGGCGGCGCATGGGTGGGTGGTCGAAT
>CALBRY010000443.1 GCA_937927665.1 uncultured Chloroflexota bacterium | reverse complement strand
ATGATTTCCCGTCGGTCGCTCGCAAATGCCGATCAACAGCGGCTAAAGCCTGACCATACGCCACATCCAACACGCCGCCTTGATTATGCTGCTCATAGAACTTCGTCTTGTCGTAATTGAATTGGCACAGTTCATCGAGGAGGGCTTTGGGAATCTGATCGAGCTGTCCGTCCGTCATCAGCCATGCTTCAAGGGCAAGGTTTGGCTGCTTAGTGTCACCGCCTTTTGCTAACGCTTGTGCATACCAGTGCATTGGGTCTTGCGGCAGCTCGTATACGGCGATGAAATCTGCCAGCCAGTCAACGAGATATCCATCCAAGCGAGGATAAACCGTGCGATACTGCTCCCATAAGTTCACCAGATAATCAAATGCAGCCTGCGGACTAGAGAACCCAACGGTATGCAGGATTTCGTACACATGCAGGAAGATATAGCTCAAATCAGTATGAAGGTATTTCCCCGCTCTCACTTGCGACCGCCAGTAGAAATACCAGCGTTTTTGTGCGGTTGACAGCATCGTATACGTGGGGAAGTAGTGCATAAACGGCACAGGTTCGGCTTCCGCCTCGATGTGATGCTCATACATGCGCGCCTGCTCAAGGAACTGACCTCGACTCCCTGCTTGAATCATGTCCGCGAAAGTCGGATGGGAGACGGTAGCGGCAGATTTGAGCGGCGGCGGTGCGCTCACACGAGGTTTTGGAGGAGGTTGATCCACGCGGCGCGGAATGGGAAACGCTTCCGTATCTGATTTGTCTTCACCAATGATCAACTGTTTAAACGGAGAGGTGAGACGCGTTATCAGGTCGGTCGGCTGATCGGTAAATGTTCGCGTGCATTTCTCGCGGAAAATGGCGAGTTCACGGGGCAGCAAGCCGAGGATTCGCATGGTGCGCCCAGCGCGTGCTTCATCTTGATGCCAATTAGAACGCGCAAACGTGCAGATTGACCACGTTCTCTGAAGCGCTGCGTACAGCCTCAGGTGGGTTTCTGTTGCGGGCATCAGATCAATGTCGGTGAAGATAATCAGCGCCCAATCGATGCTGCGCGGCAGAGGCTTATCCAGTGATGAAAGCGTCACACTGCCGCGTAACGCCCTCTCGGGTTCGCTGACGCGCAACCCAAGCCGCCGCAAAGCATCCAGTGCATTTCCCTTTCTTCGGCTGGAAACGAGCCATAGGATGTTTGCTGATTTATCTGCTTGCAGAAGTGCTTTGCACGCCCCTGCAACCACATCGGTAATCTCCTGCTGAAGTCCGAAAATTCCTGCGGGGACACCGTGAGTACGCATTGTGTTCAGGAATTGGAGTGCTTGTTGTTCTTCTGTTCCCGACAGATTTATATCGAGCGTAGGTGCATCAATTTGCATCGCACTGAGCCGCAACCGGTTCGCGCCCATGACTTCTTGCGGGAACAAAACAACTTCGCGAAGCCCTTTCGCTTTCCAGTCCGCGAAGCGCTGCTGAAATGCTGGTGTGAGTTCAACCCACTTGCGTTCTAGCTGACAGAATCGCTGCTTTGCCTCCAGCCGCTGTTCGACATAGGAAAGCGGTATTTCGCCGTATGGTGAGCCTAAGTACGGCAGCGCTGTGTAACGCCCAATCCCCTTAAGCGTTCCGTATTGCAGTCGCCAATGCAGGGGGAGACTGACCGCGTCAAGCGGCGCAAACATCTCATAAAGCTGCTCCGCTTGCTCACGTTCAACGCCAAGCGCGGCGGCGTGTGTGGTTAAATCATCTTTGATGAAGGCAACAAGAGACTCCCCATCAAGGGTCGTGACTTCGCCGGATGCCGCGATCTTGAGCAGTCGTCCGCGCAGATGATCGCCAAGATACGGAATCAGGCTGCTGCCGCTCACGAGATGCTGCGGATCAGCGCGGAGAGGTCTTAGTCCGCGTTGAAGGTCGGGTGAATTGCTTACAATTTGCACATTTACGCTCGATTTGAGCGGCTTGCCGATTTTAAGCTGTGGACTAAAGCCTGTTTCGATTTGCAGTTCACAGCGGAAATACTGCGCGGGAAGTTCAGGAAAAACAGCTTTTACAAACGTGAAGAGATCGGCACCGGCAATTTCGGGCATGCCAAGCATCTGAAGAACTGGTTCACTCAAATCCTCAAAGCGCCACACGCTGACGCCGCGATAGAAACAGCCGCTGCCGATGTATCCGTCTGCGCCGTGCAGGGTGCGAACGAGCTGCTGCTTGAAGCGATCGTATTTCCACTCTACTTGGAAATTCTGTGGGATGTATACGGGTTTGAGTGCATCGATCTCCCCGGTTTCGAGTTCGATTTGCTCATGGGGGGATTCTCTCAGCGCCCGAATCAACCGCCGCGCTGTGCCAAACGGTATATCGAGCGTGCCATTTTCCGAGATGATCTGATTCCCAAAGAATGATGCTGCGGTTTCGGGAAGTTCATTCTGGGCGACAGGTTTTCCGCTTTGAGTGACCGTCAGCCGGATTGCGTTTGCTGCGATCGAAAACGTCAACCGGAACGGCTGAGGTTTCATCAGTCGGTTAAGTGCACGAAGAACCATAACACCACCAGAGGGCTGTTGGCGATTGAATAACTCAGATAATACAAGATTAGCGCCACCTTGATCGATGAGATGTCTCAGGATTACGCGATCAATTCGGCGTGTGGCGCTCCCTCGCAGGAGCGCCGCGCTGACTTCGCAGCGCCGAACCGCCCCCGATGACCCTGCGAGTTGATACCTTTTTAGCACTCAGAGGCGCTGTATTCAGGGAAGGTGTCTGCGGTCGGGGGCGGTGAGCGAGGAGAAAACCTCGCCACCTCATGCGCCGGTGGG
>CALBRY010000442.1 GCA_937927665.1 uncultured Chloroflexota bacterium | reverse complement strand
TGAATACGAAGGCATTACGACGGCGTATCGACTGCCGAACAGCCGTGATTTAGCAGCGATAATCGGCTGTGTTGATGCAGACAGCGGGCAGGCAGTATTGCTCAATCGTTGTGTGCTGTCTGACGCATCGCCCGAATTGTTACCCGCCGGTGCCGCGCAAGCACTCGCTGACGAAATGGCGCGGCGTGATCCGCAAGCAGAAATCGAGTTCACGCTCGAATGTCCGTCATGCGGCGCGAACTACACCATGCTGTTCGATATTCTCAGCTATCTCACCGTCGAAATCACCGCCGAAGCGAAACGACTGCTGCGCGAAATTCATCACTTCGCCCGCCATTATGGATGGCGCGAGGCGGATGTGTTGGCACTCAGCCGCGCTAGGCGCATGGGCTATTTGGAGTTGATGGCGAATGAGTAACTTTCTGACCCGTTTAGCCGCTCGCACGCTTGACCCGAAGCCCGGACTGCGCCCCGTGACCAAGCCCCTCTTTGCACCGGATGATCCGGCGGGCACGATCGCCGAGATGAGAACGGAACGCGAACCAGAAAAATCACGCGCCGAAGCAGCGCCCCGCGAAAACGAACCGGAAGAAGCGAGACGCGATCCACCGGAACGGCACACCCTGATTCAAGAGACGATCCGCACGGTGGAGAGAGAAACGCCGCGCGCTCAACCACCCGAAGCGCGAGAGACACCGCGCGCACAACCACCCGAACTGCGAGAAACGCCGCGCACCCTGATCAGCGAAACGACGTTACCCGCCCCGCGCCAAGCAGAACAGCGGCGCGAACAGGTCGCACGCGAAGAAACACCACCCGAACGCGAACCATCCGCCGCCATCACGGAGACGAAAAGCACGCCCGAATCCCCGACCCGTTTCGAGCCGGAACGCCCCCATCTGCGCCCCGTCACCCCCGCACCCGAATCCGAACCTGAACCGCCGCGCCGCCCACCATTAGTTGAAGCGCCGCAAGCCGAGCCTCACGAGCGAACGCGCTCCATTCTCATCCCCCGCTTGAGCGAGCCACCCGCCGCTCCAGTATCGCCCAAGACGGATCACGCGCCGACACCGACGCCCGCACCAACCATCGAAGTCACCATCGGGCGGATCGAAGTACGGGCAGCATCCGCCAACCCCGCGCCGTCGTCATCGCGCCGGGATGCGCCGCGCCCGCTGCGATTAGATGAGTATCTGCGCGGCAAAGAGGGCGGCAAAAACGAAGGGAAGCGCCGATGAGCAACTTCACCGCGATCGCCGCTGTTACCGATGCACTGCGCCAGCGTCTTAAACTGGTGCTGGATGCGGAAATTGGCGCGAATATCGAAGTCTCCACCATGACGCCGGATCGCGCCGAAGATGTCAGCGATACGGAATTTCAGGTGAACCTGTTTCTGTATCTCGTCACGCCCAGCCCCGCATGGCGCAATCAACCGATGCCTTCTCCTGTCAACACTGGCTCGCTGAACACCCGCCCGCCGTTAGCGTTGACGCTTTCTTATTTACTGACCGTTTTTAAGCCGACCAACAATGATGTCGTCGCTCACCTGCTGCTTGGGAGCGCGATGCGCGTTTTGCACGATACCGCCGTACTTGATCGGGAATTGATCGGCAATGCGGTTGTCGGCAATACCGGCGGATTAGGTTTAACCGAAGCGGTTGACCTCCACCGCCAGATCGATCGCGTGTCGATTGTGCCGGAGACGATGACCGTTGATGACATGTCGAAGCTGTGGACGACGTTTCAAGCGAAATACCGGATTTCCGCCGCGTTTCAGGCGAATGTCGTTTTGATCGAAAGCAAGCAAACGATCCCCGCCGCTCTGCCCGTGCTGTCACGCGGTAGACAGGATCAAGGCGTGCATACGCAGGTTGGGATGCCGCCTGTCTTGCTCGGTACGCGCCTGTACCGCATCGAGGACACGGTATCGATTCGTGTTTCCAAACCTGCTGCCGAATACGGCGATCAAATCGCGTTCGTAGTCGATCAACTGCCGCCGGGGGATGCTGATGCAGCGCTCCGATTTACCTACAGCGCGACAGGCGAAACAATCTATATCGATGCGCCATTTATAACAGCCTCAGTGGAGTTTGAAGGCAAGCGCGCATATGAACTGCGCCTGAATGCGCCGTTGAGCAGTCTGCTTTTGCGAACACCGCCCGCCGTCCCGCCCGATCCTGATGATCCGCTGCATCCACGCTGGCGGGCAGGGATTTATCTCGTATCGCTCACCCTGACGACTTATGACGCGGACGATCTGCCCCTACCCGTGATGACTTCAAACGCGCTGCCATTCGCGCTTGCGCCCCGCATCATCGACCGCGCTCCGGCGAATGTGCCAGCCGGAGCATTCCTGCTCGATGTTGCCTGTACGCCGCGTGTGCGTGACGATGCGCGGGCGGTACTGGTATTCGGTCAAAACGAATATGCGATCAGTTCGATCGCCGATCCCGGCGCTGACCCCGAAACGAGCGTCCTCACCTTTGAAATTCTCGATTCTGCGCCGAGCGCGGATGGGTATCCGCTGCGGCTGCGTATTGACGGGGTCGATAGTCTCCCGATCGATTTCACAGCGCAGCCGCCGTCCTTCGATGCCGATCAAAAGGTCATCGTCACATGAGCGCGCGGGCGCACAACACGAACACGGAATATCTCGCAGCGGCGGTCAACTGGGTGCGGATGCTGCTTGAACGCAAGATCGCGCAGCAATTCGTCGCAGTAGACGAGGACGAGCGGCGCGGCTGTAATTTGCTGGCGCGGCGGGCAGAGCAGCGATCCTTTGACGAATCGGCGCTGAAACATGCCGCCGCCGAGCTCGAACGGGCAAGCGCGGCGATGCC
>CALBRY010000441.1 GCA_937927665.1 uncultured Chloroflexota bacterium | reverse complement strand
ATGCGGCGTCCGGGGCTTCATAAAAGGCTTTGCTCAGGAAGCTGTACGCGAGATGATTAGCGAGCAGAGTTTCCGTCCAACAGTTATCCATGTGAAATGTCTCCTGATTCTCTGTATGCCGACTGCGGAACGCTCACCAGACCCGAACGGACAGCATATGCGGCCGCCTGCGTGCGATTATCGAGACGCAGCTTGTCAAGAATGTTATGCAGATGCACCTTGACCGTGTTGACGGAAATGGTAAGTGCCTCCGCGATCTGGGCGTTGCTGGCACCGCTGGCGACCTGATGTAGTACTTCGATCTCGCGCTCGCTCAGCTCTTCTCCGCCGTCGTGGGGCAGGTATGAACCGGCGACAGCCTTGAGCAGCCGTGCGCCCATCGTACGCGTCATAATGATTTCGTTGCGCTCCACGCCGATCAGCAGTTCGAAAAGATCATCCGCATCTAAGTCCTTTAGTAAGTAGCCAGACGCGCCCAAGCGTATGGCGCGATAGAGGTTGTCTTCGGTTTCGGAGGCGGTCAGCATGACGACGGCGACTTTGGGGAACTGCTGATGAATACGCTCAGTCGCCTCTAAACCGTTGCCATCGGGCATATTAATGTCCATCAGCACCACGTCGGGGTGAAGCACACCCGTCAAGCGCACCGCTTCCGTCCCGGTGGCGGCTTCCCCGATGACAGAGAGCAGATCAGGGCGCGTCTTCATCAGACTGATAAGCCCCTGTCGAAACAGGCGATGATCATCTACAACCAATACTTTTAATGGCAGCATAGTCTGCTCACCTCAGCGATCCATTCACCGTTACACGTGAATGGTGGACGATATGCGCGAATATGAACAGTGATCATTGTTCGTACTCACACGCCGTTTGTCATTGGACTGACCCCAGTTTAGTCATCCGCACTTTGCTGTTGTTGGCGAATCGCCGCTGTAGGCAGGGTTTGAGGAAAGATCGGCTGAATAGGGTCATTTCCCCCAACATCAACTGCACAAGGAGTTCCATGTCCTTGCAGTGCGCTGCTGACCTCTCCCATCTCATTGTCAATGTCGAAACCCGCTCAAGTCAGGGTAATCGCATCAAATATGGGTGAGCAACCGAAACAAGAAGGCAGCTTCCAAACCAGCACGAAAGCGTGTTACCCGCTTGCTTGCATCCGGTAAAGTCACCGAGTCGGTCTGGAATAGTTTGTGGGAAGAATGGCCGGATCGCCACCGCACGTTGCGCGCCAGTCTGGACGGCGTCGCACAGCAGGTCGACACACATATCACGCACCTTGATTAGGCTTCAACTTTGATTTCAAAAGAGGGTGTATTACTTGGAGCAATGGAGCGCAGCGTCCAAAAAGCCTTGCTGTGTGAAATGGTTGAGCGGATTGTCGTTGACCCTGACGGTCAGGTCGTTCGGTTGGAACTGCTGCCCCGTTCTCGTATCTGCGCCAATTGACGCAGGGAGCGCAAAGGAGCAAGCGCGGCATAGGCAAAACCAAAACCAGCAAAGTATCCTCGGCTGGTTTTAGTTCGATTGATCTCTCTTCTGGTGGACCTGAGGGGCGTCGTTCCGTTTCCTAGTCAGAAGCGGGGGTTCATCGTCCTACAATCGGTTTATGTCATTGCTACATCCAGATATGTCCACAAACGCGAACTGAAAGACCGCATCTTGCGATTGCGTGACGAGGGCTTCAGCCTACGCGAAATCGCGCGTCAGGTCGGGCTGCATTGGACGAGAGTTTGGCAGATATTGAATTAACCCGTCATAAGAATTGAAACCGGTCTTCCGGCATTGTTGGCAATAGCGGTAAAATAGAGATGTGATTTGAGACAGAGATTACAGTAAACGGAAGTGGATGAAGGGATGCGAGCCATGTTTACACTCACTGTACATGATGAGCGCGTGTACCGAAGGTTGATGGAACGAGTTGAACAGGGCGGCGAAACACTTGACGCGGTTCTGCTTGGACTACTCGAACAGGAACACGACAGCGAGACAGCACAAGAAGATACACCTGCCTTGAAACTGCTCAAGCTGATTGATGCCGCCGAACTGCCATTCGAACAACCGTTTGATGCACGGGATGCCGACGATATTCTTCGCCGTGAAACTGGTGACAGCAGTGCACACTCTAAAGGATGATGATGGCTCTGCCTAAGGTGCTTGTGGACAGCAGTTTTCTCTATGCGCTCTTTCGCAAAGCCGATCCCGACCATCAAGCAGTTCGCGCCATTTTCGAAACCGTCAAAGCTGAGTTCATTATTCCACAAGTCGTATTGACCGAGGCAGCGTGGCTATTCAATCGTGCTGGAGGAATGCCACTTGTTTCTGCTTTTCTTGAGCTGCTAGCAGCTGCAGAACTTCCGCTGGAACAAGTCACATACAATGATTTGCACCGAGTCAGCGAACTGATGCGACAGTATCCCGGCACAAAACTCGAATTGGTTGATTGTTGTATTGTTGCTCTGGCTGAGAGGTTGGAAATAAACCGTGTGGCGACGCTGGATCGCCGCGACTTCAGCATCATCCGCACACAGAACGGCAACTTCCTGACAATCGTTCCATAATAAATGGTCGTTTCGCAGCCGCTCAGCTCAAATACCATTTCAAAATGTATACGATCGATTTTGACCTTTCATAACATCGACTCCCGCCACTGTTACAAGGGATAAGGTAAATTCTACAGGTCATTGTAATCAGGCGCTTGATCGGAGAAAAACATGCACTTGAGTGAAAGCGAGGTCGAACGTTTCTATACCATCTGGTTCCCACTGCTTCATTTTGTCAATCAGCGTCGGAAGGTGGTGACCTCGTTTCCCAAAGCATGGCGCGATGCGCATACTCCACCGGAAGTTGTTGTGCCAGTACGCGATGCGCTCTGGAAAGATGATGCACTGCGAGAAGCCTTTATCACCGAAAACCCTGCCAAGCTGCCCCCGGATGATTTAGCCCTAGTGGATAGTTGGAAACATCGGGTTGAGGATAACTTTTTCATCTTCCGCCACCTCAAGAAATACACGCTGTTTATCGATGGCAGTTCTCCCGCAAACGCCTATGGTGTGCTGGGTATCACAGGCCCGCTGGAAGAGATCGTTGGACCTTATCTGCCCATTTATGTCAAAGCTGTGCTGATCCCGTTCGAAGATCGCATTATCTACGACAGCCTCTTGTCATCCTATCCAGTTCTTTTCGGCGGAGGTTACAAGCACAGCCTCAACGCGACCTACCGTAGTGTCCAAGAACGTGGTGGAATTATTACCAAGCTGCCGCTCGGTGGCGATGCCAGCAGTCAGGCGCGGATTGAAGCGGGCAATCAGAAAGTGCTGGCGGCTTTTCAGAAAGCACTCGGCGCATCAGGCTTAAGCCCGAAAATGATCCAGGAACACAGCGGTAATCTCGCCGATTTTGCTGGTGAGTATCTGCACAAAAAGAATCCGCCGGGTATGCTGCTCGATCTGACACGGTCAGACATTGAGACATATCAGGATTTGCGGAAAGGAAAGACCAATTACGTCAGTTTCAAGCGCTTCATCTGGTTTCTGCGCGATACTGAACGCATGGACTGGGATGAAGCCGACCATTTGCTCCGGTTTTTCAAAGGCGAATGAAGCGTTTTTGCTGATGCTATCCTCAACGAAGAACTCGCATTCAGATCAGTCGGGCTTCCTTCAAACGCCGGTGTAACCCCTGCAAAGTGGGATACTGACTGCGAATGGCTGCCAGCTTTTCCTGAAACTCAGCTAGACGCTGCTGATGGGCTGCCAGATCGCGCAAATCCTTCAAAATACTGACCGCTTCCTCATAGGTGTTCGCTCGTTTCTGGGCTATCAACGCTGGAATCAGTTCCCACAATTGGTCTTGTTGTTGGGCGATTTTTTCCAACTTCTTCACACGGACGACTTCTGCCTGTCGCCGTTCGGCATCCAACCGCTGCTGCCTGACCGACTGCGCGGTAGTGATCAGTTGGCGGATGGTGCGGCGTTCACCCGCTGGCAGTACCCCTTTTTCCGTGCCGGATAGCTCACGCAGACGATTTGCCAGCGCGATATCCAGATGCGGTTCGCCCTTGAGCAATCGTTCCAGAAAGCTGCGCTGCTCGGACGCTGCCAATTGGTCAAGATAGGTGCTAAGCCTGGCGCTGTTCTTCCCGGCTTTCGGGCTGGTCTGGGCGGCAGCCGTCACCAAATCATCATCAATCCCGAAGAAGTCGATGAAATTGTGCAGTGCTGGCGAAAGGGTTTGCAGATTGGGAGGAACCCGTGGCTCGGTCAGGTTTTCCTCTTCTTCTTGATCTTCCTCCAGAAAGTCAAGCTCGTAACTGGCGATCATCAACCAGGCTAAATACAGCGCACGATAGTCTCCCCGTAGAACATCATCGCGCACTTGAACCAACCCTGCGAGCACCCCCTCCCCCTCGATCCATTCGTCATCCGGTTCTTCTTCCCGGAGTTCGATGTTCCGGGTGACGTATTCCCCCTCAGCCGCCCATTCCAGACTGTCGGCAACCTGATACGCCTTCATCACATCATCGGGAATGATATGGATGGGGAAGCGAAACATCAACTGGCGCGTACCCCAATTGGTGATGTAGAGCATCGCGTCGAAGTGCTCCGCCAGCACACGGTACGGATCACCTCGAAAATCAGCATAATGGTAGACAAAACTGGCACTGGTCGCAGTCAGGTTTACCCGTGATGACAGGCGACGCATCTCGGCTTGGGCGTCAGGTGTGAGGGGGCGGTCTAGTACATGGAACTCGTAATACTGATATTCGCTCATGTCCTGATGCTGATCACTCAGCGTCCTCCCCTTCTTTCTGTTTCAACCACTGCCTTAGTTCCTGTTCCAAGACGTCTAGTGCGTTGTCAAGCGAAGGATAGAATGGTTTTCCATTCCAAATCAATCCGCCTGAATCAAGTGCGCGGATAAACGAATCGCTGTATTCATCAGAGCCAATTTCGATCCAGCCGCGCTCGAATACAAATCGATTGATGTTAGGATAACGGCGGGCGACAGGTTCTGACATTAGAATGTGTAGCCTCTGCCGACCCAGTAATGCCAGTCTTTGATGGCTTCAATCATCGTTGAATCGCCGGTCACCGGCTCAAGTTGTGCCAATGGCACACCCATAGTGCGATCCCCAAACCGGATGATGATGATCATGTCGCTTGCACAATCGGCTTCGCCTGCCAATTCCAGCGCCTCAACCACATCGCCTACTTTCAACGGTGATACTTTACGCGGTGCGATACAGCGCGCCTTGAATGAAAAAGTGATGTGTTCCTCAAGGTAGCAGTACCAACCTATGGCTTGTTCTTCAGGGCCATAAGCGTCAACAATAACTTCGTTGTAAATGCGTTCTTCTCGTTCTCCATCACGGTCAAACATCACACCCAACCTGTTCATCCGCATCTGTATTATTTTACAACAACATCGAGATCGCTGAGCGACTGGTCTTGAGCGGCAAGGCAGTGCGTAAGCATGTCTCCAATATCCTGAGCAAACTTCAGGTAGCGGATAGTGGTCAGGCAATCCGGCGCGGGCGCAAAGCCGGTCTGGGTCACATCCCGGTTGGCAAGTCGCCAGATCACGAGAGCCTTATGACGAATTCAACCACATCCAATTGTCCGAGAAAGAGGGGACATCTTCACTTATGAAGACTGAGGTGACGGGGAATTATCTCGGCATTCTGCCCGGCGGCGTCCCGACCGGATTCAAAGCCGAACGCATCGTCGTGGGGACGTACAAGCGCAAAAATGGCAAGCGCAGCGGTGAACTGCGCGAAGTCCAGCGTATCCTGCCCGATCCCGAATTATGGGATCGCTGTCAATTGGCATGGCAGATGCGGCGTGATGGCGCGAGTATCCGTGACATCATGGACGCGACGCGGTTATTCAAAAATGTCAGCAGCTACGATTCATTCTTCAAGAATCTCATCTATACAGGCGTGTTGGACTACGGCGGGCAGCGGTAATTTCACCTCAGATCAATCTGTCGTGCTGATACAATTGATCTTGCTAGCATCTGCAGCTGGCGATGCGTTAGGTAGAATCACGGATGACAAGCGAGGTCGGCAGGACAATTTTGACCGGCTGCGGCGGTGTGTTCCCATTCATAACTTCGTGCAGATGATAGATGGCCACCTCCCCCAATTCCTTCTTGGGCATGTTAACGGTTGTGAGCGGTGGCGAAGTATAGCTGGATTGGGCACTGTTTTCGAAGCCTACCAGCGCCACGTCTTGCGGTACGCGCAAACCTGCTTCTTGAAGCGCCTGCAACGCTCCGAATGCTGTCCGATCACTCACACAAAAGACGGCATCAAAATGCTCGCCACGCTCCAAGAGCGCCAGCATTTCGCGATAGCCTTTGTTGGGATAACCTGACGAAATCGGCGGCTGAATCAGTCCCGTTTCCAGCGGAATGCCCGCTTCGATCAACGCGAAGCAGTAGCCCTGAAAACGCTCGACGAGACTCGGATACTTCTTGGGACCCTGAATACAGGCAATTCGTTGGTAACCCTTTTTCAGCAAATATTGGGTCGCCTGATACGCGCCGGACACATTATCCACCAGCACACAA
>CALBRY010000440.1 GCA_937927665.1 uncultured Chloroflexota bacterium | reverse complement strand
AGGCGACCCGCACCGCATGGTCAACCGTGCTGGCGCTGGCGCGGGCGATTGGTGCGCTCAAAGGCGGCGCAATCGAGATCAAGTTTGAAGCAGAAGCCGAACTCGACTTGTTTTTACAGCAGGCGATCCTGCCGATCTTTCATCGGGCGGTGATGACGGCGGCGCAGCTTTTGCTGCGGACAGGCTACCCGGCGGAGGCGGTATTCAGCGAGTTATACGTCTCTGGCGAAACATCGGATCACTTCAAACAGGCGGCGATCAGCGGCTTGATCGGCGCAATCAAAGGAAATACGCTCCCCGCCCAATACGGCATCCTCAGCCGCTACGAGCGCTTTACGGATATGCGCCTCGAGCGCCTTATGGAGATCACGCTAGAAGAAATTCGGCAGGGGAAATTCGCCGCCGAATGGAGCCGCGAGTTCACCGCCGATTACCCGCGCTTGCGCCAGCTTTTGCGCGAACAGGAAAAACTGGATATGTGGGAACTCGAACAGCAGACGCTCGATCTGCTGCATCCCGATCGCGTTGACGACACGGATTAAGAGAGCACAGCCCAAAAGCTGACAAGAATTCATGAAAAAATGGGATTCTCAGCGACTCATAGGGGTGAATCAATGCTATCGTTGTAACTATGGAAGAAAACATCGCAGTTGAATTTGATTTGATCAATCAACCATATTATCAGGGCGATTCAGTGGGATTTTATGAACGCATTGCGCAAACTGCGGGCGAACAGCCTGCGGCGACAAACGCTAACCCTCGTTGCATTGGTCGCTTTTGCGTTGATTGCCACTGGCGCGCTTACGCTGAGTTTCGTTGTCGGGGCGACTGAGCAAACCACATGGACGGCGCGTCAAATTGAAGCCTCGGCGAATGCTTCAACGTTCATCGGCGGCGTGATGCGCGAAATCCGCCTGTTCATCAATACGATGTCAGCGGCGGAATCGAGCGAGAACTTTGAGGAAATTGTCACCGATATTTCGGCACACTATCCCACAATCTCGGAAGTCGTCGTCATCAGCCGCGATGGGATCATTCAAGCGGCGCGCACCAAAGACGAGACGATTCTAGCGAATACGCTCGACGTGGTGGAATCGAATTGGTTCATGCGTGCGCTTGATGGCGGCACGTATCTCAGCGATCTGCAATTTTCGCCGGAAAACGTCCCATATTTGATCATTTCCAGTCCGCTCCCCTCCGGCGGCGTGATCGGGGTGCGCGTCGGTATGACCGCATTTACCCATGCGATCGCCGGTATTCAGTATGGTGAAAGCGGCTGCGCGTATCTCGTGGATTCCAATGGGCAGCTTCTCGCACATCCCGATTTTGCGCTGGTTGCGGCGAATACCCATTCGGGCGGTCGTCCCGAACTCGTGAGCGCACTTGAGCAGGGCGGCGGCTCATGGACGGGAACTTACCGGAATTTTCTAGGTCAGGATGTTCTCGGAACGGGTGTCGCGGTTCCGGATACAAATTGGGTTGTCTTCACAGAAGTCGATCAAAGTGAGGCATTCGCTAAAGGTCGTCTGCTGTTGGTGCTTTCGAGTGTCGCGGGCATTTTCGGCGGCGTGATCCTGTTGTTAGCGATCGATCTGCTGCTGCGTCAGTACATCTTTGCGCCGCTTGATGATCTGCGCGAAGGGACGCGGGAAGTTATTCGCGGCAATCTCAGCCATCGTGTGAAGATCACCCGCGACAACGAAATTGGCGAACTTGCGCGCGAATTTAATGTCATGGCGGAAAGCCTCAATGAAGGACGCGACAGCCTTCACAAACACGCCGAAGCGCTGCGGATAGCCCGCGATGAAGCCGTTGCCGCCAGCCAAGTCGCTGAAGAAAATGTACGCCTAAAATCCGAGTTCCTCAGTACGATGTCGCATGAACTCCGCACGCCGTTGAATGCGATCGACGGGTTCACCAGCATCATGTTAAGCGGTATGAATGTCGAAGTCAGCCCACCAGTACATCGCATGCTGGAACGAATCGCCGCGAACAGCAGACGACTGCTTGAGTTAATCAACGCGATGCTTGATCTTTCGCGCATCGAAGCGGGGCGGATGGAACTCGTGAACGTGCCGTTATCGGCTGCCAAACTGATCGAGCGCTGGCGGACTCAAGTGGAGCCGCAAGCGGGAGCAAAGAATCTCAAATTGGAAACATGGATCGCCCCCGATTTTCCAACGATCATCATGGGGGATGAGGACGGGTTGACAAAGATCGCGTCTAATCTGTTGAGTAATGCGATCAAGTTCACGCCGCAAGGAACGGTGACACTCCGTTTGCATTGGTGTGGAACCTCATGGTCAATACAGGTGCAGGATACAGGGATCGGAATTCCGGTAAACGCGCGCGAGTATATCTTCGAAGAATT
The DNA here is from genome assembly GCA_937927665.1 of uncultured Chloroflexota bacterium. Classification (GTDB taxonomy): domain Bacteria; phylum Chloroflexota; class Anaerolineae; order Aggregatilineales; family Phototrophicaceae; genus Flexifilum. The sequence continues at coordinate 5,195 of CALBRY010000440.1, read as the reverse complement.
TCGACAGGTTGATGGATCATCGAAGCGGCAGTATGGTGGAACAGGCTTAGGCTTGTCGATTGTGCAGAAAGTAACGCGCCTGATGGGGGGCAGCATCACCCTAGAGAGCATCCTCGGCGCAGGCAGCACATTTACTGTCACGCTTCCGGTGATCACCCCGGACGCACCGCCACCCGATGACTCCAGCAAAAAACCGCTCGTTACCGTAGGAAATGCCGCGACTCAGGAGACAGCACATGTCGAAAATACCTCCGGATCTCCTCGCTGAATGGAACATCGTCGTTGCCGATGACGAGGAGGATAGTCTTGAATTGGCGCGCTACGTTCTCGATTTTTACGGCGCGCACGTACATACCGCCGTTGATGGAAATGATGCGTTTGAGGCAATTGAGCGCGTGCGTCCGCATTTTGTGATTTCTGATCTCTCCATGCCGGTCGTTGATGGGTGGGAGTTGATCCGCCGCTTGAAAGAAACGCCTGAACTTCGGGATATTCCGGTAATTGCGCTGACAGCGTATGCGCTGAAAAGTGATGCGAATCGGGCAATCGCGGCAGGTTTTCATAACTATCTCACCAAGCCGCTGACCGTCGATACCTTTATGGATCAGCTTATTTCACTGCTGATCGCTATCCCAGAATTGGGCAGTCTCCTGCGTTTATAGAGGTTTTTTCTGATTTGACGGTTCGATTAAGCGAAAAGGTACTCAAGCATTGTACTTGTTAGCGAGTCAGAAAACGGGTGGTAAGATGGCAAACTTGAACACCAACAAATTTGGCATATCGTGGTATGTCCATCAACGCGCTATTTATGTAACGCTTTCGCCTGCGATGTCGGTCGAGAATTTCCGCGTTGCCGATCGGCGCGTGACGGAAATGCTCGAATCTGTGCCGCTGCAAGCCGCGCTGATCATCGATGCGAGTGATATGGAGGCGCGTCTGCTCGATTGGACAAGCGTCCGCATGACCCAGACTTACGGCGATCATCCTAATTTACAAGCGATTTTCGTCATTCTGCCGGAAAGCAACCGCGTGGTGCGGCTGATGATGTTGATCATGTTCAACCTAGCACGCGCGCCAATGCATATGGTCGGCTCACTGCATGAGGTCGATAGTTGGCTGAATCGCTACGGCATCCCCGTGACATAGAGACAGGGTATCAAATCCTGTCTCTATGGTTGTGCTGTGCTTCGTTACTCCGCTGAAGGCGCACCCGCACCGTCTGTTATCTGACCATTTCCCCCATCGGAATTCGGCGGCGCACCAAAACGCATCACTTGAAATGTCTCGGCAAACTGTACGCCCACCAACTTGCCCGTTTCTTCATCCCAACGGCGGATCATCGGCACGACATCTTCGCCCACCTGCGACCGGTGGCACAGAAGCGCCTCGATTTTCTGTTCCCACACCGGCGAAATATCGACCGCGATGTTCGATGTTTCCGCCATGTTCAGGTACAACTCTTTGACGTCGTGCGGTTCTAAGCCTTCGTCCAAAAGTTCCGGAAAAATCGGGCGCGTTCCGGCGCTCGGAAAAACGGCGTGCAGAGATGCTTCACCCGTCGCGCGATGATCAGGATGATTGATGTAATAGAAGCCATGCTCATCATCTGCCATCAGGATCGCACGCGGATCCATAATGACGACGCGGTGCGGCTTCACCTCGCGGATCAAGCGGGTCAGATCGCGGCGCAGCTCAAGCGTCGGCTGAAGTGTGCCATCTTTGTAGCCGAGAAAACGCACATCATGCACGCCAACTTTCGCCGCCGCTTCGATCTGTTCGGCTTGGCGCGTTTTGACCAGTTGGGCGAGGTCTTCGCCCGGTTTATTGCTCCCTGCGCTGCCGTCGGTCACGATGCAGTAAATCACTGTCGCTCCGGCGGCAGTCCACACCGCCGCGCTGCCACCAGCCCCAAATTCAATATCATCCGGGTGCGCCACAATCATCAAGATCGTGATCGATTCAGTGATCGGTGGTTCGAGTTTGATTCCCATACGCTCATCCATTCGGCTTTTTAGCGATCATCACGACTTCTTGCTTAACATAGACGCGCATATCCGCCGGAATATCCTGATGGACATGCGTCCCAGGTCCTACTTCCGCCCGCGCACCGATCTTGACTCCCGGCATCGTCATCACGTCCACGCCGAGGAAAGCATCCTCCCCGACGATTGCGCCGAGTTTGTCGCGTCCGGTGCTGAGTTTGACACCTTTCACCAGCGTATTGATGTGTCCGCGATCAATCCGCAGGTTTGCGGTCGTGCAGCCCGCCGAAAAGTTCACGTTATCCATAAAGACCGAATCTAGCACGCGGCAGGCGTGCATCGAAACATGATTGCCGACATAACTGCGGGCGATCTCGGTTGTGAACCCAACTTCGCAGCGGCTCAAAACCATCGAATTTCGCACGAGCGCATTATTGCCGACAATCGTACCCGATCCAATGTAGGCGGGACCGACGACCGCCGCGCCGGGGAATACACGCACATTTTCGCCAATGAACACATCCCCCACGAGTGAAGCTGTTGGCGCGATGCGGGCGGTTTCGGCAACCTGCTGACCTTTAATGCGCGAAAGGAAGTAATTCATGACATCGAGAATGTGCCACGGGAACTTGAGCGCGACCCATTCCCCGCGATAGCGCACCACGCGGAACGGCTGCGAAGTCATCAGTGCCGCCATCGCCCGCTCATAATGATCATCCGTCGTAACTACGCTGGCATATTCGGCGCGGATCGCATCAAACAGGCGTGCCGCGTCCGCGTGGATGTGCGCCACGATCGTGACGAGGTTGCTCGGCTTGTTCTCCGCGCCGGGTTTTTCGACAATTCCATGAATCCGATCGGCTGCATCGACGATCAGATAACCGCCGGGGAAATAGCCTTCGTGCTCATAGCCCGCGATATAGGACTGAGCGGGATCGGCATTGTGCGCGGCGAGCATCGCCGTATGCAGGCTGTCATCGGTCACATCATGAATTTGATTGACATAAATCGGCTGCCCGACCGGGTTGGGGATCGCGGCGGCGGCGGTGAGGAGCGCATCGCCCATGCCTTTTGGCTCCTGCTGGACAACCACCGTTACGGTCATGCCGCTCATCTCGCCGGTGAGTCCAACCAGATCGGCGTAATTTTCCGGGTTGCCGACGACGATCACATTCGCAAAACCGAGCGCTTGATAACGCCGAAGCTGATTAATCAGCAGCGGCTCCGATCCAAACCGGAGAAGTGATTTTTCACGAACGGGAGCCATCCGCGAGGACGCGCCGCCCGCCAATATGATCAGTAGCGGTGTCATACAGATTCACCTTTGCGAGTTTGCCAAATCCATTGAGCGCGTATTGTAACAGAGGCACCCTCAAAAACTCGTGGACGGGGAAAATTACACGATTGGTCTTATATGGCGCTATAGGGCGCTAGGTGGAGCGCCTACCCTGCAAGGCATAAACACAACCACAATCACAATAGGATAATCCACATGACTGACGTGAATGGACATTCGAACGGCGGCGAAACGGGGACGTTCGCGCTGAAAAAAGGCTTGGCGCAGATGCTCAAGGGCGGGGTGATCATGGACGTGGTCACGCCGGATCATGCCAAAATTGCTGAAGATGCGGGCGCGGTCGCGGTGATGGCGCTCGAACGGATTCCGGCGGATATTCGCGCACACGGCGGCGTTTCGCGCATGAGCGATCCCGACATGATCGAAGGGATTATGAAAGCCGTCTCGATCCCGGTGATGGCAAAGGCGCGCATCGGTCACTTTGTGGAAGCGCAAGTTCTCGAAGCGATCGGGATCGACTATATTGACGAGAGCGAAGTCCTCACGCCGGCGGACGAAGAAAATCATATCAACAAGCACAAATTTAAGGTTCCGTTCGTGTGCGGCTGCCGCAACCTGGGCGAAGCGCTGCGGCGCGTCAACGAGGGCGCGGCGATGATCCGCACCAAGGGCGAAGCCGGCACCGGCGATGTGGTCGAAGCGGTGCGGCATGCCCGTCAGGTGATGAGTGACATCCGCCGCCTTGTATCAATGGACGAAGATGAAGTGTTCACGTTCGCCAAGAACCTCGGCGCGCCGTATGACCTCGTGCTTGAAACGCGGGCGTTGGGTCGGATGCCGGTGGTGCAGTTCGCGGCGGGCGGCGTGGCAACCCCGGCAGACGCGGCACTCATGATGCAGTTGGGCATGGATGGTGTATTCGTTGGATCGGGTATCTTCAAGAGTGGCGATCCCGCCAAGCGCGCGAAAGCGATTGTCGAAGCGGTCACGCATTTCAACAACCCCGACGTACTACTGCGCGTCAGCCGGGGCTTGGGCGAGGCGATGGTCGGCATCAATGTGACGCCAGACCAGGTGGTCTTGGGGAAACGAGGCTGGTAAGACTCGATTAAGCATAGCATCGCATCGCTTGCCGCGCCTGTGCGTGGCAAGCGCCTCTCTCTACAATCGACTCCGCGCTTCGCGCATCATCTTCAATTCCTCAGCGATCTCCGTCTCGAAACGCGTCGATGCAGTCTCGGCATATCCGTAATTGGGTCGCTGGTTGGTCACACCGCGATTGTGCATACATAGCGGATCGTCGCTTTGCCTTTGGATTCCGGGCAGAACAAGCCGTGATAGTTGGAATGCTTATCAACGAATACGCTCATGAACGCGCCGCACTACGTACAAATGACCAATCGGCTCAAGATGTGCGTGAATTCGGACGTATTGAGGGACTCAGGATCGGTGCACACGGTAGAATATGAGCAGTCGATGCTGCTTTGGCTGTTGTTATATGGGCTAGGATCAAAAACCACGATGCAGACTCAGGCATTCAGAGCCCTTTTCATCAGTTTCGTTCTGGCTGTGATTGGGATCAGGCAAGCTACCCCCGATGTTTTCTCGACTACCGTTGTCTCGCAGCATCAACCTCTGGTTCTGCCCGATGGGTCGCTTTTTGATGCACAGGTTATTCAATCGGATATTCTAATACTCGTTGCACAATTCCAAGAAAGCAGCGAAAGCCAATGTGACCCACAGGTGACATGGGAGGAAGTTTGGAACAATGCTGTGCTGCAATTGGGTGCACCAGCGAATGCGCATGTCGCGCTTCATCCGAGTACGATTGAGAGTCAAAATGATGCTCGTGAACTCGCAGCTCAGTCCGGCGCGACGATGGTGATCTGGGGGCGAGTGCATGACGAAACCTGTTT
>CALBRY010000439.1 GCA_937927665.1 uncultured Chloroflexota bacterium | reverse complement strand
CCCATTCGCCACTTTGGTCGTTTTCCGCGTCATCATTTACCGCATGTGGGTTAAGAATTTCACCGTTGATTTCCAGCGGTCTGACAGAGTTACTCCACTGAACATCGGTGTGACAGGACATACACGCACGGAAATTGCCATCGCCGCTCACGTAAGTGACAGGTTCGGGAACAGAGGTTGCGCGTGATTGGAGTTCCGCCAGCATCGTCGGAATCGAGACGAGGCTGAGAAGGAGTGCGCCAATCAAGGCACTGATCCCACCAGCGAGCGATAGAGCAATTTGCACTTGCTTTCCTGTTACGCCTGAGTTCATGTAACGAACTACCATAACCATCTCTTAACTACCCTGACTATTCTCTCCCTGTCCATCGTGAGGAGCATCATTCAGCGGGATGAAACATGCTCATCCGGTCGAATGATTCACCTTAATCCGCTAATTTCAGACGCATCGCTAACAGCGCCGCCTGTGTGCGATCCGAAACATGGAGCTTTTGGAGAATGTGCTGCACATGCGTTTTGACTGTCGGCAGGCTGATCGTCAGCGTTTCGGCGATGGTGTTATTGGTGCAGCCCTGCACCATCAGGCGCAGAACATCACGCTCCCGTTCGCTGAGAGGCTCGATCATTAACTCTACTGACGAGTCAGGATCGGGCGTGGAAAACTCGACGCTGTGCGCCAGCGCCGCCTGTAACAGCGTTCGGTCGATCAAATCATCGCCTGCCGCTGCCGCTCTCACTGCCCGCACGATTTGATCAGGATCTGTCTCTTTGGAGAGATAACCTGATGCGCCGCCGCTGATCGCCCGCGCCAGATACGCGGGATTGGCATACGTCGTCAGGATAATGACGCTGGTTTTCGGTGATACATTTTTGATCTGCGGAAGGCTTTGCAAGCCGTCACCATCTTTCATGCGAATGTCCAACAGCATGACATCCGGCTGAACCTGCTGCGCCAAACGTATCGCTTCGTTACCACTTTCGGCTTCCCCCACCACCTCAATTCCCGGCTTATTAAGGAGTGCGCGCAGTCCTTGCCGCACAATTCCATGATCATCAACAATTGTCACACGGATCGTATGTTCAGTCGTAGTGGACTGCTGCATTCTCGTTTTCCCCCAAGTTTGTATGCGCCAGCGCGAACGGAACACAAACATCAATGTAGGTGCCTGTTCCGGGTGAACTGATAATCTCGCATGTGCCGTTGATCAAGCTGGCGCGTTCCTGCATGGTTGTAATGCCTAGACCGTGCCCATCGCGGCTTATTTCTGCCAAGTCAAACCCGATTCCGTCATCCTCAACCGTCAAATGAATGCCGCTGCCATTATGCAGTCGGATTTTGACGGTGCTTGCCCGCGCATGTTTGCGCGCATTGTTGAGCGCTTCTTGTGTGATGCGATACAGCGTCACGCCGACCGTTTTCTCTGGCTCGTAATGCAGCGCTTCGATCATCAAATCAAGCTGCCAACCTGCCGCACGCGCAGTTTGCGCCGCGATTTCTTCAATCGCTGCCGTCAAGCCAAGGTCATCGAGCGCCGCAGGTCGCAGTCCCTCGATAATGCGGCGTCCTTCGACAATTGCCTCGCTCAAGGCTTCGCAGCCATTGTGAATATATGTCATCACTTCCGGCGCATATTGACGACAAATGTCACGGGTGTTATTTAGATAGAAGCGCGCCCCAACCATCTGCTGAATCAGCCCGTCGTGAAGATCATAGGCGACAAGTTTTCGTTCTTCTTCTTGAGCATGAATCAACCGCTCAATTAAGCGGTGTTCCTGACGCCGTTTACCTTCAAGCTCGTTTGCCATCTGAATAAACGTGCGTGTTAGCGCGCCGATCTCATCCCCCGGCAAGCGATTAGGCATGCGGGGTGCTTTGCCTTCTTGACCAAATGTAATGGTCATCGTCTGCAAATCGCGGACAGGCTCAACCAGAATTCTGCTGATCAACAGCGCTAACCCCAACGCCACCAAGATTGCGAGAATCACAAACAAAACGACAACGTGATAAAAGTCATAAATGGAAGTGTAAAGCACTTCGGTCGGGGTGTGGCGAAAGATAACCCAATAGTTGTTCGCATTGATTGAATCAGGCGTGGGATAAATCGTGTCGAAGGCGTAAACGCTGTCATCCGTTTGGAAATAGTCACGACCGCCTGTCAGCATTGCGGAAAGGTCTGCCGCGACAGCGCGGGTATCAAATCCTTCCGGATATACAAGGAAGCGCCCCCCTTGATCAATCAGCGCCCACGAGTCTTCGCCGGATTGGGTCGGCAGTGCGCGCAGCACCCATCCCGCGTGCAAATCGATGACTAATACACCATCTGTCAGCCGAATCGCATAATGAATGTAAGGTGCGCCGATGGCATCCTCGGAATGAAACGGTGAAACATAGATGCCGTCGACCGGAAGCGCCATCGTCTCTTGAAAATATGATGTACTCGAACGATCTTGCAGATTCCCGATGAAACTCACCTGCTGATCGGATGAATGCACCCCTACCCACTCAACGCCATTGCTGTCCAGAACACGGATAGCACGGTACATCGGTCGCACCGATGCCAATACGAGCAAATCCTGCCCAACTTCCTGCCTCCACAGCGAAACTTGCTCCGCTTCGCTCTGCTGACGGAGCATATTCAGGCTGCGCAGCGCGCTCAAATACAGTGCGTCACCCTGTACCTGACGCAGCGCGCTCATGATGCTTTCTGCCTGTAAATGCACCTGATAAATCGAGCGTTCCAATGCTTGAGCGGATAGTGCGCTGTTCGTGAAGAAATGCCCGTACAGCCCACTTGCGGTAAGCGGGATCAATGTAACAAGCAAGAAACTGACAATCAGCTTGCCTTGCAAACTTCTCAAACGCTTCACGGCACATACGCTCCCCGGTATATCTAACTATTTTGGCGCAATTTGGTCAGTCTGATCCGTGATACCCATCACCCGGTAATGGTGTGTTCTTTCCTCCATTCAAAAGGGTAGAATTGACTAAGCTAATGGCTATGGATACTCCATACCGTATAATGACATATTTGGGGAAGGTCTCACATGACAGATCTCAGTTGGGGCAAGTCCGCAGAAAGCGCCGCAGCCCAGAAGTCTCGCTCTGGCGAACGGATTAAGTTCTTAATCGGCGGAGCGCTCCTGTTGGGCGCTGTGGCTTTCTTGATCGTTTCAGGCACGATGAACGGCGCACGCTACTTTATTACGGTGAATGATCTGCTCGCATCACCTGAGGAGTATATTGGTCAATCGGTGCGTATTTCAGGTGCAGTCGATGGCACAACGATTGTCTATGACAGCAGCAATTTGATCATCGATTTCACAATTGCTGATATTCCCGAAGATACGACCAATCTGGCGCTGACGCTGCATGAAGCAGTCAACGACCCGACAGCGGCGCGCATCAGCGTTCATATCGAAAATCAAGTCATGCCCGACCTACTTCAGCATGAAGCGCAGGCGATCCTGACCGGAGAACTGCGCGCCGATGGGACATTCCACGCGACAGAACTCCTGCTTAAATGTCCAAGCCGTTATGAAGAAAGCATCCCCGAACAGGTACAAGAGACCGGTGTCTAGTGTGACCTTTTTGAGGGACATGATGTGTGTCAGTAGTTAGGGGGGGAAAACCCATATGCTCGCAGAAATCGGGCTTATCAGCACGCTGTTTGCTTTTATTGCCGCGCTATATGCCATCGTCGCCAGCGTTTACGGTGAACGCTTTGCACACAGTCGCGCCCTTGTCACGAGTGGGCGCAACGCGGTGTACCTAAATTTCGTCTTGATGACAGTATCTGTTATCAGCCTTCAGATTGCGCTTATGACCCAGCAGTATCAGATCAGCTATGTCTGGTCGGTCAGCAGCCCGTCGATGCCGGATTTCTTCCGGTTCACCGCGCTGTGGGGGTCACAAGCAGGATCCATTCTTTTCTGGTCGTTCTTGATGAGCGCCTTTACTGCCGGGGCGACCTTCCTTAATTGGAAATCGCAGCGCCGCTTGATGCCGTATGCCATCGCTTACATGATGGCTGTCGTCGCTTTTTTCGTCGGCGTCACGCTTTTTATTGAAAATCCGTTTGACCGATGGTGGATTTTGCCGACGGGCGATGTCGTCGCCTCGGCATTCATTCCAGTGGGTGCGGTCGCGCCAAGCGCAGCGCAGCTTGCTGAAACTGCCAACGGCTTGAACCCGCTCCTGCGTCATTTTGGCATGGCAATTCACCCGCCGATGTTGTATCTCGGCTTCGTCGGATTTGTAATCCCCTTCGCGTTTGCGATGGCTGCCCTCGCCAGCGGCGATCTTTCAACCAACTGGATTAAAGTCTCTCGCCGGTGGGCGCTGGTGGCATGGGTATTCCTCAGCCTCGGTTTAATCCTCGGCGGACGTTGGGCGTATGACGTTCTCGGTTGGGGTGGTTACTGGGGATGGGATCCGGTCGAAAATGCCGCATTCCTGCCGTGGTTAATCGGCACCGCATACTTACACAGTGTCATGATCCAAGAAAAGCGTGGGATGCTTAAAACGTGGAACATGTTCCTCGTGATTGGCACCTTCAGCGCGGTGATCTTTGCAACGTTTGCCACTCGCTCTGGGTTGGTAGACAGCGTTCACTCGTTCGCCCGCTCCGAAATCGGCTTCCCGATGTTCGCGTTCTGGTTCTTGCTGACCATTGTTTCGGTGTGGCTGATCCTGTGGCGCAGCAGTCGTGGTGAACTCAAAGACGATCACCAGTTAAAAAGCCTTTTCAGCCGTGAAGCACTGTTTGTTCTCAACAACTTTGTGTTTATCGCGCTGTTTGTGGCGATCTTCTGGGGCAGTTTTGGCGCTCCGATCATCTCCGAACTGTTCATGAACACCAATATCACACTCGGCGCGGATTACTTCCTTCAGGTGACGCCGCCGCTGTTTATCCTGCTGTTCATCTTGATGGGCGTTGCGCCGGTTTCAGCATGGGGCGCGGCATCGCTGGCACGGATGGGACGGGCAATGCTCATCCCGCTGGCGTTGGCTGCCGCATCCGTCGGTCTATTTGTTGTGGGCGGTGTCACCGAAATTGGCGCACTGTTCGGTTACGGAATCGTACTGCTTGCCGGATGGGTCGCCATCGTCGAAACAGTGCGCGGAATTCTGGCGCGCCAGCGTGTTCATCAGGAAAACCTGTTGACTTCGCTGCTTGCGCTCATTACCCGCAATCCGCGCCGCTATGGTGGCTATCTCATCCATCTCGGAATTACGGTTATCGGCTTGGGTGTAATTGGCTCGACGCTGTTCCAGCAGGAAACACAGCAAACACTCGCGGTCGGTGAAACCCTGAATATCGGCATCTACGAACTGCGCTATGACGGATTCCTCGCCAATCAAATCGCGGAAGATGGGCGCGTCATGGATATCGCCGAACTGACCCTGTTCCGCGATGGTGTCGAAGTCGCGCATCTGCGTCCGCGCCGCGATTTCTTCCCCGAAGCGACGGATATGAACTCGATGACGATCGCCGGGGCACACAGCACCGTCGAAAACGATTTTTACGTCATCCTCGTCAACTGGGAGCAGATCAGCGCCAGTTCCGCTACGTTTAAGGTGTACATCAACCCGCTGATCAACTTGATCTGGTGGGGTGGTCTGATCCTGATTGTCGGAACAATGTTGGCTGGCTACCCACGTGAAACCATGCCCATCCGCGTGCGCGAAAAGCTGCGCGCCGTTCCGCAAGGAGCGTAATCCCATGCGGCAGTTAATGAAGTATGTCCAAGTTCTAATCGCCCTCGTCATGATTGTATCGATCGCCCGGACTGTGAACGCACAGGACGGGACGACCGGCGCAATCACTGACGATATGGTCAACGCGATCGCGGCAAAGCTGTACTGCCCGGTCTGCGAAAATATCACACTGGATACATGCGGCACGGCAGCCTGTGCCGACTGGCGGTATGAAATTCGCCTTCAGTTGGAACAAGGCATGACCGAGGAGCAAATCGTCGAAGATTTTGTGCATCGTTTCGGGGATCGGGTTGTCGGCACACCGCTTGACCCTGCCCTACGTGCGCTTTCGCTGGTGACGCCTTGGATCATCATCGCCGGGGTTCTGGTCACTGTTGCGTACATCATCACGCGGCGCAATGCGAACGCGCCAGCGCTTGTACAGCCAAGCAACGATGAGACGACAGGCAATCGTTATCAAGACATGTTCGAGCAAGACATTTCAGGCTCGTAAGAGGGGCACATGACTACGAAAATTGGAGCCACACCCCAACAGACAGATTTCGACCAGAATCCCGAACAGCTGCCCGAAGCCCCTATGCCCAAACGGGGCAAGCTCGGCATGGGATCGATCGTCCTGCTCGCAGGGATTGTGGTCGCGGCGGCAGTTTTCGCACTGGCGCTCGCCCGTCAGAAACTTGAGCAGCCCAGCTCCGGCATCGCACCGGATTTCCCGGTCGAGACGTTTAGCGGGCAGACCTTCAACCTTTCCGACCTGCGCGGCAAGGTGGTCATGATCAATTTCTGGGCGAGTTGGTGCGGTCCGTGCCGTGATGAAGCGCCTCATCTTCAGGCGGCGTGGGAATATTATCAGGATCGCGGCGATGTGGTGTTTTTGGGAGTCGCGTATGCCGATAACGGTCCGCGCTCGATGGCGTATCTTGAGGAATTCGGCGTGACCTATTTGAACGCGCCGGATCTCGGCACGCGTATCAGCGAGGCGTATCACATTCAAGGCGTGCCGGAAACCTTCATCATTGACCAGAACGGTGAAATTGCGGAGTTCATCTATGCAGGTGTCACGCGTGACCGCCTAATCACCATCATTGACAGCATTCTTGCAGAGGGAGCATCCCAATGAGCGGCGGCGGCTTTGTTGTCACAGTATTTCTACTGGTGCTGGGTGTCGCGTGGTTGGCACTCCCCTTCCTGATTCGGAAGGCGGGAGTCGATTATGAAGCGGGTGATAAAGGACGGGATCGCCTGAATCTTGCCTCGGCATACGAGCGCGCCCTGTTGATGGTGCGCGACCTAGACGAAGATTATCAACTTGGCAAGATTCCACCAGAAACTTATGCGGTAGAGCGGACACGCTTGGTTGAACAAGGCGCATCCCTGCTCGAAGCACTCGAAAAAGCGGGCGGGACTCCCAAGAAGGGGAAGCGCGGCAAACGTGGGGATCAGGTTGTTACGCCTACCCCTGCTCCCGCGAGCGATCTTGACCCGGTTGAACAGGCAATCGCGGCATATACACGAGCGCGCGAACAGGCACAGGAACGGTAAAAGAACGACCATGATCAATTTTCGGCGTATTTCGCCTTTTCTGATCGGGCTGTCGGCGCTGATATTGTCTGCGTGTGATGGGTTGGGTGGCGAACCGCGTATCGTCGCCACCCTGCCCCCCGCATCAAGCAGCAGCGGCAGCGAAAGTGATATTGCAGCCATCATGACACTCGGCAGCGAACTCTGGATCGCAAACTGCGCCGAATGTCACGGTTCAATGGGTGAAGGTACAGAACAAGGCGCGCCACTCCCCGACCTGACCGAAATCAGCGATGAGCGTATTCTTGCCAGCATCAGCAACGGTGTGGGCGATCAAATGCCCGCTTTCGCCGATGACTTTACGGCAGAAGAACTCATGGCGGCGATGACTTTCGCCCGCATGATGTCACAGGCACGCGCAACGGGCATGATCCCGTCACCCGACGCGACCGAAGACGCGGCAGCACCAGCAGCCGAAGTCGGCGTGGTTGCGACGGCTGATCCGAACGCGACGGAAGAAGTACGCGTTTTGGGAGCCGTCACCGGACAGATCACGAACGGCACGGCGGACGCTGTCGTTCCTGAAGGAATGGAAGTAACGCTGCATGTCCTCACTTCGGAATCAACCGAGGAGACATTCACCACACTACCGGACGCGCAGGGAAACTATCGCTTTGAAGGTGTGCCATTTGACACAACCTACGGCTATGTCATCACCACACCCTATGGCGGCATCCAGTATGTGAGCGAAATCGTCGCCGCTGATCCTGCTGCGCCGGAGCTTGTGCTGCCGATCATCATCTATGAAACCACCAGCGATCCCAGTGTTCTGACCGTGAGCGCGAACAGTGTTCAAATCATTGTGCTTGAGTCCACGCTTCAGGTAATCCAGATTATTTCGCTGGTCAATTCGTCGGATCGGGCATTTCTTGATGTTGATGCGGGCGAGTCGGTGCGCGTGCGCGTTCCAGATGGGGCGCAGTTCGGCACACCGATGAGCAGTCGCTATGGCATGTCCACTGATGGCGCAGTCACCTATGACACACGTCCGGTGATGCCGGGGCGCGAACATCTAATGCACGTCGCCTACACGATGCCCTACACCAGCGGCATGAGCATCACGCAGAGCTTTGATTACCGCACGGAAGGCGCATTCGACGCAATTCTCGGCACAGATGGGCTGACGATCAGCGGCGAAGGACTCAGCGATATGGGTCCTGTTTCGACCGGAAGCGGCACGATGCAGAGCTATGGCGGCACAATTTCCCGTGAGGCGGGCAGTGCGTTCACCTACAGCGTGAGCGGCACCCCTGCGGGCATTATCACATCCACTACAGAGACGGGTTCTACCGCCAGCCCGATCGCCTATGTGTTGATCGGTGCAGGCATCTCCGCGCTCTTGATCGCGGGTGCCCTCGCGCTGCGTGAGCGGACAGCAGGGAGCGGGAAAACCGCCCCGCCGAACGGCAGCAGTAAACCAGCGATCACTGCCTTGATAGAGCAGATTGCTGATCTTGATGAACAGCACAAAGCGGGCAAAGTCAGCGCACGCGATTATGAAACACGCCGCGCCGCGTTGAAGGCGCAGTTGAGCCAACTCATGAATTCGCAGAAGTAACCTAGGGGGTACGAGTAACATCATGAACATTGCACAACGGCTTGAACAGCCAGATTCGGCGGGACAAAGCGCATCAAGCGCCACTTCGTCACGCGCATCTCTGGTGCTGCGTCTGCTCACCATGGTGGCGATCGCGGGGTTTGCGGTCGGCGCTTACTTCGGGCTCATTGCCGCAGGTACAGACGTGACTCAAGGCAACGTTCAGCGCATTTTCTACTTCCATGTCGCAGCGTTCAGCGCCTGCTCGGTCGCGTTCGCAGGAGCGGTTATCGGCGGCATTGCCTATCTTAGAACACGGAGTGCGCGCTGGGATCATCTGGCGCTGGCAGGGGTCGAAGTCGGCTTTTTCCTTTCGTTGATCACCCTGTTCACGGGCATGGTATGGGCGCGCCCAATCTGGAATACATGGTGGACATGGGATCCGCGTCTGACCTCCGCCGCGATCATGGTGCTGACTTATGCGGCATATCTGATGCTGCGCGGCGCAATCGAAAACCCGGATAAGAAGCGGGCGATGGCGGCAGTCTATGGCATTCTGGCATTCGGTACGGTGGTCTTCACCTTCGTGATTATCCGCATCCGTCCCGACACCATTCACCCGACGGTGATCGGCGGCAGCCCGCAGAACGCCGAAGGCGGCTTTGCGATGACCAGCGGCATGACATCGGCGCTGGGTATCAACAGCTTTGTTTGGAGCTGCTTGATCGCCCCGGCGCTCATGTGGTGGCGGATCCGCCTTGAAAATCGCGCCGAACGTGCAAACCAGCTGCGCGCCGAACTCTAAACTCATCAGGAGAGATAAGCTCATGCCAGACACCGATTCATACCTGCTGTTGGGGATAGCGATCACGATTACAATTCTGTTCGGCTACTCTGCATCGCTGCTGCTGCGTTTCCGTCAATCGAGCAAGCTGATCAGCACGCTCGAAAATCTCAAGAGCGACTAGCGAGATACTGCATCAACGTAGGCTTAAAGAAGTGATCTTAAAAGGATCGCCCATTCGGACGATCCTTTTAATGTATGGATCGCATGATCCACAGGTTTCTTGCGCGTTTGGATAAAATATGCAAAATTGTTGGGCACTTAAGGCTCTTGCCCCTAAACTTGCCTCTGCGCGCCCTGTGCGCCACTCTCCACTCACATGAGTGAGTCACTGAGGATTGTTCATGTCACAACCACACACATCATCTATTCCGCGCCGGCGCAAAGGGGTTTTTCCGCGCCTGAGCGCACTTTTCATACTGATGGCAGTCATTGCCATTAGTGCCGCAGTCGTGCCGAGCGCAAGCGCACAAACAACCGACTGCGCCAGCATCCTACCGATCAGCCTTTCTGGCGCCTACACACAGAATTTCGATACACTGGCGACATCGGGAATCACAAACACGCTGTTTCCACCCGGCTGGTGCTTGATCGAAACCGGGGGCGGCGCTCGTGATAATGAGCAGTATGCCGCTGGCGATGGCAGTTCAAATACCGGCGATACGTACAGTTTCGGAACCGGCGCCGCAACCGATCGCGCGATTGGCGGACTGCAATCCGGTACGCTGATTCCGCTGTTTGGCGCAGCATTCGTCAACAATACGGGCAGCACCGTCGCCGAGCTGGCAATCAATTATCGCGGCGAAGTCTGGCGTTACGGCACGGTTTCACGTGAAGATCGGCTTGACTTCCAGTACAGCACGAATGCGACCTCGCTCAACAACGGGACGTGGACGGATTTTAATTCGCTTGACTATTCCGAGACTTCCGGTGGCACCACCGGCGCGGTGAACGGCAACAGCGCATTTCAAAATATCAGCAGCACCATCACCGGGCTAAACATCGCCAACGGTACGACATTCTGGATTCGCTGGAGTGACTTCAATGCCGGCGGCGCTGATGACGGTGCGGCGATCGATGATGTTTCGATTACGCCGGGCGGCGGCGCGGTCAATCAACCCGTCGCGGCTACGTGTCCCGTGTCTGCATCGTTCACAACAGGAACGGGCGGCAGTGTCAACGTCAGCGCCACCGATCCTGATGGCACAGTCACAGGCGCATTGATCACCAGCGGCGCAGCAGCGGGCATTACGCTCGACAGCATTGTTCCGGCAGGTTCTCCCGGTGGAAACCTCACCGCCGTCTTGAATGTCGCGGGAAGCGTGGGCACGGGTAACTACAATTTGCAGCTTACGTTTAGCAACAATGACGCCAGCCCGCAAACCGCGACGTGCAATATCGCAGTTTCTGTGACTCCCCTACTGACGATCCCTGAAGTTCAAGGTGCGGGGCATGCATCGAGCTACGACGGCTCGACTGTGACCGTGTTGGGCGTCGTCACCGGGTATTACAACAGCACCGGATTCTTCCTTCAGGATGAAACAGGCGACGGAAATATCGCCACATCGGATGCGATTTTCGTCTATACCAATGCGACGAATGCTTTGAGCGTCGTCAACGTCGGTGATCGTGTGCAAGTGACGGGCACAGTTGACGAGTTTGGCTTCTCGGGTGGTCTAAACGTCACCGAACTCGTAAACCCGAGCATCGTCAAAGTATCAACCGGTAATCCGCTCCCCGGCGCGGTCGAAATCGGAAACAGCGGCACATGCGGCACCAGTACGCGCATCCCGCCAACCGAAGTGATCGAAGATGACGGCTTTACAAGCTTTGATCCGGCAACCGATGGTATCGACTTCTACGAATCGCTTGAAGCCATGCGCGTCTGTGTGGTGAATGGGCGGGTCGTGGGTCCAACAGCATTGTTCGGCAGCACGCGTGAAATCTGGGTCGTTCCGAATAACGGTTCATGGGCGACGAGCAGCAATGCGCGCGGTGGTGTCACCGTGCAGCCAACGGACTACAATCCCGAGCGCGTCCAGTTCGATAACCATGCGCTGTTGGCGCTTGGCTTGACGGATCTACCGCTCGTCAGTGTCGGAACGACATTCCCCGGCGCGGCATACGGGATGATGCATTACAGCTTCAACGTCTTTGAGATGGTGTTGAGCGCTGCCGCACCAGCAGCAGACACATCCAGCACAGTCACACGCGAAGTAACGCCGTATGTTGGCGGCGGCAGCGGCTACACGATCGCTACCTACAACGTTGAAAATCTCGATCCGGGTGATGCGACGTTCGCCGCCCATGCCGATCGCATTGTGAACAATTTGCATTCGCCGGATATTCTCCTGATTCAAGAAGCGCAGGATAACAACGGCGAAACAAACAACAGCACCGTAGATGCAACCACCACGTTTAGTATGCTGATCACAGCGATTCAAGCGGCGGGCGGACCTACCTACTCCTACGTTCAGATCAACCCGGTTGATGATGCGGATGGCGGCGCACCGGGCGGAAACATCCGCGTTGGCACGCTGTACCGCACCGATCGCGGAATTACGCTTGCGAGCGGCGCGGCGGGCGGATCCACCGATTCGACCAGTGTCGTCTGCACGAGCGGCGTTCCATCGATGAACTATGCGTATGGTCGCATCGACCCGACAAACCCGGCGTTCAGCGCCAGTCGTAAGCCGCTGGTCGCGCAGTTCTTCGTCAATGGTCGCGCGTTCTTTATCATCAACAATCACTGGAATTCGAAGGGTGGCGATAACGGTCTGTTTGGTTCGGTGCAGCCGCCGATTTTGAGCAGCGAAACGCAGCGTATCCAACAAGCGCAGATCGTTCGCTCCTTTGTCGATAGTCTCTACGCATGCGATCCCAACGTGAATGTGGTTGTTGCGGGCGACCTGAACGACTTCTGGTACTCAAACCCGGTGAACCTGCTCGAAGGCTCAAGCCCAACACGCATGTACACGGCATCTGAAGTATTGGTCGGCACAGCAAGCGAACGCTACGGCTATGTCTTTGAAGGTAACTCGCAGACGCTCGATCAAATCGTGTTCAGCGAACATATTTCGGCGGCATTCAGCCCCGCATATGACGCGGTTCACATCAACGCCGAATTTGCCGATCAGACGAGCGATCACGATCCGAGTGTGCTGTACATCACCGTTCCGGCAACATCGGCAGATCTTTCGCTGAGCAAGACGGTTTCGACATCGGGCGGCGCGCCTGTGGTAGTAGGCAGTCCCGCGCCTCAGCTTGCCCCCGGCGATACCGTAACGTATACGATCAATATCTATAACGAAGGACCGGATGCCGCCACAAATGTGACGGTGGTTGATAATGTCCCGAACGGTCTGACGATCACCAACGTCACCCCGGCGCCGGAATGCGCGTTCGCGGGTCAGACGGTCACCTGCACCTTTGCGAGTGTCGCGGTTGGCGGCGTGGGCGTTCCCGTGTACACCATCACGATCACCACAACGGCGGGAGCGGAAGGCATCATCGCGGCGAACACCGCGCAGGTGACCGCCAGCGGAACCGCCGATCCCGACTCCACACCGAACGACGGCACGGGCGATGATTTCGCCACGGCAAATGGTCTGACGATTGGCGAAGCCGATCTTCAGGTGACGATGACTTCGGCGGGAGGGACGGACTACGGCACAGCGCGCACCTACACGGTTAACCTGTTCAATCTGGGACCGATCGCCGCGCCGAACGTGACCGTCGTCTCCAACATTCCCGCAGGAATGAGCATTACGGGCGTAACCCCGGCAGGATGCGGATTTGTCGGTCAGGTGGTTACCTGCACCTTTGCGAATGTCGCGGTTGGCGACAGTGTGACTCCGATCTACGCCATCGATATCGCGGCGACGATCAACGCGACGGGCACGATTGGCGATGCGAATGCACAGGTCACGGCAAGCGGCGTTGAAGACCCGGATTCGACCCCGAATGACAACACAGGCGATGATTATGCGACAGCGGCGGGCTTAACCGTTGCCGCAGCGGCGGATCTTTCGCTCACCAAGACGGGTGCGGCAACCGCGAATTTCGGCGACACGTTCGATTATGTGATCACGCTCACAAACGCCGGACCTGATGCGGCAGCAACCGTCACCGTATTTGATAGTGTTCCTGTCGGCTTGACGATTACGAATGTCACCCCGGCAGAATGCACACCAGCGGGTCAGGATGTTACCTGTAACTTCGCCGCGGTCACTGTTGGCACGCCGATTATCGTCACAATCACCGTTCAGGTTACTTCAGCGGGCGACATCGCAGCGAACGCGGCGCAAGTCACCGCAAGCGCGACGTTTGACCCGGATTCGACGCCGAATGACGGCGTAGGTGATGATTACGCAGAAATCGCAGGATTTACGGTTGGCAATCCGGCAAACCTGAGCATCGCGAAAGTATTCGTACCGGATGCGATCGTCGTCGGTGAGCCGAGCGTCCTAACCATCACGATCACCAACCCGCTTGGCAACCCGGCGCTGACCGGACTAGCATTCACCGATGATCTGCCGTTAGGGTTGGAATTCACAGCGGCGGCGGTCGTCAGCACATGCGGTGGCACGGCGGAAAAGACCGACGCCGATACGCTGACGCTCACAGGCGGTACTCTCGCGGCGGGTGCAAGTTCGTGCACTGTCGAAGTCACAGTTATTGCAAACGGCGCGGCGGATGGCGAACTCGTCAACCTGACCAGTGTTGTCACTGCCGATGGCGGCATCTCCAGCGCGGCGGGTGCGGAAGCCACGATTACGGTGGGCGAAGTTGAACCTGAACCCCCGACATCGATCCCCGGTCCGACAGCGACAATCGTTCCGGCACAAACATTCCTGTGCGATAACCTGCTTGCACGCTCGAATGGTGCGCTGACCGGAAGCGGCGGACGCGGCAATATTCTGCTCAACAACGTGCGCGGTGATACCTACTGCCGAATTATCGTGGCAGACGGACGCGTGATTACGTATTTGGCAGAAGTTGGCAACGCAACGCTGATCAACCTGAACATCGTT
>CALBRY010000438.1 GCA_937927665.1 uncultured Chloroflexota bacterium | reverse complement strand
AGTTCGCGTTCCGTGAAATCTCTAAAAGCGTCGTGCTTTGACTCTCCGCGATTCCGCATCATCGCCAAGACGCGACGGGTAACGGCTGGATCAAGCAGTGCCGCCCCCTCTCGAACCGCGTCTAATGCCCTGACGAGATCGCCTGTGCCGCCTTGCTTGAGGACATAACCGACCGCACCCGCTCGAATTGCATCGGCAATCAACTCATCGTCGGCATACGATGTGAGCATGATGACTTGAGTCTGCGGCAAGCGCTCCATGATGGTTCGACAGGCATCGATGCCACTGCCGCCGGGAGGCATACGAATATCCATGATAACGACTTTTGGGTGGTGGAGGTCACACAACCGGATCACATCTTCGGCGGTTCCGGCTTCGGCTACAATTTTCGTGTCGGGGATCTGTTCAAGCAGCATACGCAGCCCCAGCCGAACGACTTCATGATCATCTGCGAGGATTAGGGTCAAAGGTTCATTCATAAGGATTTCTCTTCTGGTAAGACGAGCATTACGCTTGTGCCCCTTCCCGGGCTGCTTGTGATATCGAGCTGTCCACCGAGCAGGCGCGCTCGATCACGGATGGAACGCAGTCCGTAACCCGCAGGTACGGCGTCGATAGAAAAACCCCGACCATTGTCCTCG
Source organism: uncultured Chloroflexota bacterium (assembly GCA_937927665.1). Taxonomy (GTDB): domain Bacteria; phylum Chloroflexota; class Anaerolineae; order Aggregatilineales; family Phototrophicaceae; genus Flexifilum. The sequence goes on along the minus strand of CALBRY010000438.1, from coordinate 1,188 downwards.
ATGATAATCACGATCATGCCATTTTCACGTCGAAGCGTGACTTTGACGTGCCGCGCACGGGCGTGCCGCAGCGTATTCGACAAGCTTTCCTGTACGATTGACAGGATGTGATGCGTCTGTATCGGTCTGAAGTTCGGCTCGATATCACATACAAGGTCGATGTCGAGTAAGCCTCGGAAGCGTGGGTTGGTGATGAGTGTTTGCAGACTTGGTACCAGCGGATCGGGCGGCGACACCGTTCGCAGGGAAATCATGTAGCTGCGTAAGTCAGTATTCACGGCGTTCAGAACATTCTTGGCTTGCTCGAGTCGGCGAGCAGGCTCTGTGCCCGCCTCCATCAAGGGTTCCATTGATTCCAGAATCAAACTCGCGGAGTATACGCCCTGAATCGCGCCATCGTGAATTTCCTGACCGATGCGTTCGCGCTCTGCCGACTGAATTCGCGCGACTTCCATTTGCTCGAGCGCTCGCTCAAGTTCGATCTCGAACACTTCCAACGCACGAATGATCGTCATAGATAAAACCAGACCGATCAACGTGCGAATAACCTGCACCGGGATGCCAATTCCCTGATCAAACAGCGAGTAGTTCAACACATTCGCAGGAGGGAAATCGCTGTTCGGAACGATAATGCCGCCGAAGAAAGCGTATGCCAACAGTGCCCCTGCAGCAACATAAAGATTGTCCACAATGTGCTTCGTCTGGAGGGGCTCAATACACGTCCGGGCTTGATAGACCAACCCGAATGCAGCAAGGATGCTGCCGGGTAAACACAATAAATAGCGTGACCAGATGTCAGAAATGGTCAGCCAGTGATGCTTGTCCGGTTGCCAAAAGGCGGATAATGCGAAGCCCAACCCCCAAAGCAGGATTACCAGCAGAACAACGCTTGTCAGACGAGGAAAACGTCGTTCCAAGGCGACAGCACCAAAAATGAGCAGACACGCAAATGATATTGCCAGCAGCACCATCTGAATGATTCTGAGAAAATCAATCACGCTCTGGGCGACATAGGACGCTTGGATGGGAACGAAGATCATGCCCCATTCGTGAATACCGTGAACGATCCCGAATGCCGCCAGCCATTGAAGATCGCGCGCTAACCGCAGGCGACTATGCCGTCGTGTTTGTAGAAACACGGCAAGTCCCATCACAAAGAACGATAATCCATAGACAAATAAAACGATG
>CALBRY010000437.1 GCA_937927665.1 uncultured Chloroflexota bacterium | reverse complement strand
CCGCTCGTCCTCGTTCGTGTGAGGACTAATGGCGCAGCGCAGTACAAGCTGTACGCCGTCAAAAAGCGCCAGCTCAACCTGACCAAATCGCTGTTTTCATGAGCTTCACCCATACCGCTCAGGTCCCGGCACTCAGCATCGCTTCAACGGTTTCGCGGCTCGTCCCTTTTCCCGACATACTATTGTCCGCTTCGGGTTTTCCCCTTGCGTCAGTCGGGTGACCTCACGTACGCCGCCGCACGACGCTCCCGATATACCCTATGACAGCGGCGATGGACGCGACGATCCGCACCACATCCAAAATATCATTAAACAAATCCTGAACTGCTTGCGAGAGGTTCATGCCCATGCTCCCTGATTGAAATAACCAAAGCATCAGGGAAGGTCGAAGGATTGGAAGATTTCGGTTTGAGGGTGAAAACTGCCCACGGCATCATCGAAAAGTCCGGGTGCATTTCACGCACCACGGGTATTGATGAACGATCGCCCAGAATAAACAGCGCCTACCTGACAAACGGTAGGCGCTGTTCGATGTGGAAATGTTCGACCTTAGGGGTTAATTGGATTGTGCCGTACGAGAACAAACGCTCCTGGTTCAAACAGGGTAGCACAGGTAAAACCGGGGAACTCCGGTACTGTGTAGCTGCCAATGATCTCGGCATGGCGTGGGGACTGGTTCGCAGACAACCAGATCAGAGTCCCTTCGCCGCGTAGGCAGAAAACACCACCCCCTGTAAAGTATGTCATCCCCGATGGGCTAAAGATGTCGATCGCCTGAAGAATGCCGAGTTCAGTGAGACCGGGTATGCCGAGGTTGCTTTCACTGTAGAGACTATTCCCCAGCCATTGAGTCGATCTTCCATTCTGGTACAGCACACGACAGTGGATCGCGTAGCCAAATGCATCTGACAGACTGGCACGCACCACACCATTTTCATCAAAGTTAAGGTCGATGCACAGCGGTGTGGGCGGCGGCGGTGGCAGTGTAGGGGGTACGATACTTGACGGAATGCCTAGCACATCAAACGTCACTGTATTATCAATACTCGTGGACGCGAGGCTGTTCGCCCCATAAATATCCTGTGCTGCTCCCGCCGGAATGCTAACAGTCACGCTGCCTGCCGTTGTCATTCCGCTGATTTCTACTTGATAGGTACTGCCGCTTCCACTAACACCGACATTCCACACACCGCCCGCACTGCCGCTGAGTGCGATGTCCGTTGAGTCAAAACCGTTAACCGGCTCACTGAACTGCACCTCAAAAACGATAGGGCTGGAGGAGGTTGGATCCGCTTGTGTGCCTGCTTGGTTAATCGTCACGGTTGGAGCGCCGTTCGAGACGGTCACATTTTGGCAAACCGGACTGCTGCTGCCATACAGATTGGATGCGGTAAGGCAGACATTGTACATTCCATCGGTCGAGTATAGATGGGTCGGGTTCTGAAGCGAACTATTATCCCCATCCCCAAACGACCATGACCAACCGTTCGGAGATTCCGTACTAGTGTCGGTGAAAACGACCGAGAGGTCAGTTGGGGCGGCGGAAAAGCTGGCAGTTGGTGCCAGTTGAGGTGTCGCTTCGATAGAAAGCGCAAGTGAAAGAGTGGAAATGCTGACCCAAGTTGGGGTGGTCCGATCATAAAGTACGCCAGATTGAAACGTGAAAATCCCTGACGGCAGATTTGCCGTCAACCCGTAACTGCCTGTTCCCGTGAGCAGAATCATGTAGGTATGATTTGCCTGCAAGGTGATGGGGACATCAGCCGTAAAGGGTGTGACTACGCCAGCACCTGTTGCGTTGACCGCGACCGCCCCACCGATTTGGGAAACAAGGCTGCCGGGAAGCGCTCCGGGCGTTTCATATAGATACGCTTGAAATGATGCCGAAACCCCGTTCAACTGTACACTCACGCTGTTGAGTGTGTAATTATCTCCTGCTGGAACGGAAAACCGAGTTCCAATATCGAAAAAATTCGAGTTGTACGAGGCACTAAATCCCGACTGTGGCACATTGGATAACACAATCTGTGAAACGGCGGCTTGTACTGGTTGGGATGAACTGACAATAAAACCGGTCAATACGCACATCAGAACCACGATAAATCTGGCAGACTTGATACGTATCATGAATCTATGCGACCTCACAGGCATCGGTTGATATGTACGAATTATGAACTTATAACCATAGCGACGAGGAATGAGACGATGATTATCATGAAGTTTATGCAGATGAGTTTGTTGTGCAAGTGAGGAGATAGAAGTCAGCACTGCAAGGCAAACCGGTACGCCCCAATCCCCACACAAGCGCGATCTCCGACTCCTGCGCCGGGAGCGCCGCCCCACTCAGATTCTCGCTGTGACCGAGTGTCACGGTGATGTCGTCCGGCTCAATCCGAAACGACTGTGAATTACCGTTGTACAGCCGCAATCCTGTTTTCGATTCCCGCTTGACTCTCAGGTGACCTGAGACAGTATCGTAAGGCTATCTTCGCGCGGAGATAAATCATCATGATCAGAATCGGCGATTTCGCACGTCTCGGACAAGTCTCTATCGTGACGCTGCGCCACTACGACGACATCGGACTGCTCAAACCCGTCAAGGTGGACAGCTTCACAGGCTATCGTTACTACTCGGTGGCGCAGCTGCCCCGGCTCAATCGCATTCTGGCGCTCAAAGACCTTGGGTTCACGCTGGAGCAGATTGAGCAGGTATTGAACGGCGGACTCACGCTGGATCAACTGCGCGGCATGCTGACCTTAAAGCACGCGGAGTTGGAACAGCATCTGGCTGCCGAACAGGCGCGCCTGTCACGTATAGCGGCACGTCTGAGACAGATAGAACTGGAGGACAACATGTCTATGTATGATGTGGTACTCAAGACCATTCCCCCCATAATGATTGTCTCGCGTCGTGTGACCATCCCAACGAATGATCAGGTGCCGCAGTACCTGAACCCGGCTTTCGGGGAAGTCTGGGACTACGTGAAGCACCAAAACATGAAAGTGACCGGTGCACATTTCGCCATCTGGCATCAACCTGCCGAAGTGCTCATGAATGAGGATGCCGAGGCAGCAGTTCCGGTGGATCGCTCACTACCGGGGAATGATCGCGTGAAGGTATACCAACTGCCGGAGACACAGGTCGCGACTGCCGTGCATCACGGCAATTTCGAAGACTTCACGCAGCTCCACACGGCGATCCTGCAATGGATCGAGGCGAATGGGTATGAAATCGTTGGACCATATCGCGAGGTCTACATCAAGCATAATCCGGAGGACTACAGCGACTCCGCGACCGAAGTGCAGTATCCGGTGAAGAAGTCGAACGGCTAGTCTCAAGGATACGCAGGCACCTGCTTCGCATCGGATCAACGATGCGGAGCGGGTGTCTCAATTCCATACGCGCAGCTGTCAAGCTTCAGCAGTGCATGACCATCCCTCCGGTGCAGGCGCGATCCACCGTGTTGCCGATCACCAATCCGGCTTGCATTCTCTCAACATTTCACGTTGAAACAGAGGCGATAGACTTTTCATAGGATGACCGGTAGGCTGGTGATATAATCTTGCTCCTCTTTCCTCTTAGTGAACATGGAATTAACCGATGCGCTCCTCCTCAGTGGGGTACGATTTACCACGCGTTACGCCCGAAAGTCAGGGGATCGCTTCACCCGCTGTGCTTCAATTTATCGAAGCGCTAGCGAGTCAGATTCGCGAAATCCACAGCTTCATGCTGCTGCGTCATGGGAAGGTGGTTGCCGAGGGCTGGTGGTCGCCTTACGGGCATGAACATCCGCATATGCTCTTTTCGCTCAGCAAGAGTTTTACCTCAACGGCGGTAGGGTTTGCAGCAGCCGAGGGACGTTTTTCAATCGACGATCCGGTGACATCCTTTTTCCCGGAGGAAATCCCGGTTGATCGGAGCGATTTGCTGGCGACGATGCGTGTGCGACATCTGCTGTCGATGTCTACGGGACAAGCTGTGGATACCTGGTCGTTTATGGTGGATCGTCCCGATGGCAACTGGATCAAAGGCTTTCTGGAAGTGCCTGTTGTCCATACGCCGGGAACGCACTTTGTCTATAACACCGGGGCGACTTATATGCTGTCTGCAATTGTGCAGAAAACGACCGGTATGAAACTCGTCGACTATCTGCAACCCCGGCTGTTCGCGCCGTTGGGTATCGAGAGCGCCTCGTGGAAAGAATCCCCGCAAGGGATCACGGCGGGCGGCATTGGACTGAGCCTCAAAACAGAGGATATCGCCAAATTCGGTCAACTTTACCTGCAAAAGGGAATGTGGCAGGGCGAGCAGCTTCTGCCTGAAGCGTGGGTCGAAGCAGCGACATCGTCTCAGATATCAAACAGCGATGGGGCGCAAATCGACTGGACGCAAGGCTACGGCTATCAGTTCTGGCGCTGTCGTCACAAGGCTTATCGGGGGGATGGGGTGTTTGGGCAGTATTGTATTGTCATGCCGGAACAGGATGCTGTCCTTGCGATCACGAGTGGCATCGATGTCTTTGATATGCAGCAGCCGCTGAACTTGGTTTGGGAAATCCTGCTTCCAGCGATGCGACCTGACCCGCTTCCCGAGGATGCCGTAGCCCAAGAGGCGCTATCCCAGAAACAGTCCAGCCTGAGCCTAGCGCCTGTGCAGGGGCAGGCAGCAGTGCCGATTGCGTCACAGATTTCCGGACGGACTTATGCGGTCGATGTCAATGAACTTGAGATTGAAGCCATCGCCCTGCGTTTTGTCGGAGCCGATTGCACCATCAAGATCAAAACAGCGGCAGGCGAGGAGACTATCCCCTGTGGTTACGGCAGATGGCAGCGAGGTCAGACAACTGCCCTGTTCAGTCAACCTTTGTTGTTTGAAGGCACGCAAATCATGACCAGCGGGGCATGGACTGCCGAAGATGTGTTTACGATTATCATCCGGTTCTATGAGACTCCGTTTTACCATACGCTGGTCTGCCATTTTGTCGGAGACGGGATACTGATTGAAACATGGATCAATGTCTCGCTGGAGTCGATGAAACCACTGCTGCTGCTGGCGTATCCGGTAGAAGATGGTTTGAACTTTCGTGCATAGGCTGGTATCGGAAGTTCCCCAACAGAGCCAATCATTTTATGTTGAGGTCTTGGGCTTTCGCGTTGCAATGGACATGGATTGGATTGTGACGTTTGTTTCGCCTGACAATCCGACAAGTCAAGTGAGTGTCATCTCAAGCGATCCTTCAGGGTTGCATCCCGACCTTACCCGATGATGTTGATGGTGCGCATACCCGTGCTGTCGCTCAGAATGTCGAAGTTGTTTATCCGTTGACAGATGAGCCTTGGGGTGTGCGGCGGTTTTTCGCACGTGACCCGAACGGTCGCATTGTCAATATCGTTCATCACCGTTAGCGGAGTCTTCCGACGGCGTATCCTCCTCCGAACCCGAAGATAGCGCGTCGGTCGCGGCGATCAATCCCATTTCGGTCATGAGTGAAAACGAGGGGGGTATCAATAACAACAGCGGCATAATGGATGACCAGCTTGCTGAGCGGATGAGCCAAGCGATACGATGGGAATCGCCGTATCGCTTGGCAGGGACTCCCGGGAAGTGTGATACAGCCTCAAACGGAAGTCTTGCTTCGCGAGGCAGCGATCTTTTGGGCAGTGGGGAGACACAACCTCCCTCATTGCCCGCCGAAGCCGATTTCGATAATGTGATACTGAGGAAGAATTCCACCAACACTGGTGAGAGGTTTCACATTGAAGTCAGGCTTTATTCAATCCAATTGGACAGGATCGTCAGCAGGATGACGGCTTGGGTCGGATCGTTCGTCGGCACATGGACGCGAAACTCGTGCGGTCCGCCCATCATCTCATGCATCGTGAACCGCAGTGAAATCGTCGTCTCCTCACCCGGTTGGAGCGTCATGTGGCTGACGATGGCGCGCGGCGGGCAGCAGCCCTGCACCAATTCAACCCGCGGCTCTTCCAGAATCCGCAGCGGTTGATCGCCCGTGTTGCGGATGCGGAAAATGCTCTCAGCGAACTCTTCCATCTGTATGTCACCATGATCGATGAGCGTTGTTGAGACTTCAGCGTGTGGTGCGCCGGTCACTTCAGGTACGTAAGGTGCGCTGTTCTGATTGCTGATGACGGCAAGTCCAATGCCAACCACAGCGACCACAATCACCCCGACGATGATCAGGAGTGGGCGACTAAGCACAGTACGGTTGGCAGATGAGGTGGGTTTCGTATTCATCGGTTGCGAATTCATTTTCTGCTCCTCTCTAGGGTTGGGTTTGGGCAACCCATGCTTCTTCATCAAGGGTCACGCGCTGTTGGTAAATGCGCTGCTCCTCTGTCCACATTGTTTTGATGTAGGCAATGATTAAGGCTGCATCGTCTCGGTCATACAGGCTGTCCCAACGCGGCATGGTGTAAAAGTTGTTGGGATCGGAAAAGCCGCCCTCGACCACATACCGCAGCAGCAGTTCATCACTGTGATGCCATGTGTGTCCGGTTTCATTATGGGGTGGTGCGCCGAGTCGTCCGGTTGCGTCTGGCTCAAATGGTGCCTCAGGGAATTGCCCCCTCCCATCTATGCCATGACATGCCGCACACGTTTGCTCATAGTACACGCGTCCCTGAGCAATTTGCTCGGCGTTGTAGCTGACCCCTTTGATGGTGCTGCCGGGATCGCTGGGAGCACAAGCGGCAATCAGTAGGAGGGCAGCACAGCACAAGAAAATCTGCTGCTTGATCACTTCCAACCTCGTGAGGAAAACTTGTCTTTTAACAAAGCGGATCACATCTGTCACCATTGGGGACATGCTCATATTGATTCATGAATTGAGCGATCGGTCGCTCCGTCAGGCAGCAGCGGACGATACAGCTCAGGTTCTTTCTGAAATGCGCCTTGACACACCGGACAGCAGAAATAGTAGGTTTCACTGGCGTATATGGTGCTGCCATATGCCTGCCGGGGTTCAATCAACGCGCTGCATACCGGATCGCGTACCAGATGTTCTGGCTGAGTGGTCGTTGTGGGCAGCGAAACTTGCACGACCGTCCCTTTCAGAATTGCGCTGTCGATTTTGAGCGAACCGCCAAGACTTGAGACGCGCTCCTGCATCCCTATCAGTCCGTAATGGCGCTTAAACGCAAGGTCGCCAAGCTGATCCGGAAACTGAAAGCCCTGCCCATCATCGCGGACGGTCAGCAGGACGGCTGACTCCCCGTAGGTGAGTGTGAGTTCCGCGTGCGTCGCGCCGCTGTGACGAATCACATTCGACAGCGCTTCTTGAGCGGCGCGAAACAACGTCAATTCGCGTGGTTCATCGAGCCGACGCGGCATTCCTTCGATGTGCAGCGCGACTGGCGGCGTTAGCTTGTCAACATGCATTTTGAGTGCGGCAACCAGCCCCAGCTCTTCAAGCGCGGGTGGGCGCAAGCCGCCGATCAATTCTCGCAAGCTGTTCACCACCTCGACCGCCTGCTCGCGTGCGGATTGCAGCAGTTTTACCGCCCGTTCCGGATCGGTTTGCACCCAGTTTCTCGCCAGATCGATTCCTTGTGTCACGGCGACGGTGGATTGAACGGCATCGTCGTGCAGTTCGCGAGCGATTCGCCGCCGCTCGTATTCGAGACTGTCCGCTAGCCGCTCGGTATAGGCACGATTCTGATCTTGGGCGCGCCGCACATGCCCGACCATACCTGCCATCGCGCGGCGCAGTTCACGAATTTCGGCAATGCCAGTGCAGTCCTGCTCAAAGGAGTCGAGCTTGCCGCTGGTGAGCTGTGCTGCCTGTCCGGAAAGCTGGCGAATGGGGCGGAGGACGCGCAGGTAAAACCAAACATTGCTGGAGATCAGCAGCGATGCCGCAATGCAGCAGACATGCACCCAATCGACCTGATGCGCCATCAACTGCTGCTCCCATTCTCTAATCGGATGAAGCCATGCTGCAAGGCAACCGTGACCGCTTCAGTCCGGGTGGCAACGCCTAGTTTCTCGTAGATATTCTTGAGATGCCCCTGCACCGTCCGGTCGGAGATGAAAAGTATGCTGCCGATTTCTTTGTTGGTTTTTCCGGATGCGGCATGAGTCAGCACTTCGCGTTCACGCTCGGTCAGCCGTTCGATCTGCGCCGTCATCCCATGCAGGTGTTGTTCAACCCGTGTCAGCGTTGCTGCATCAAAGGCGCGGCGTCCCCCGGCGACTTCCTGCAGCGCGGCAAATAACTCGGAGAGTTCAGCCGTTTTCAGAATGAATCCGTCTGCTCCCGCCTCAAGCAGTGCATGAGCATAGGCAGGTTCGTCATAAGCGGTGAGCACCAGCACACGGACATCGGGATAGTCATGGCGAATGCGTCGTGTCGCTTCAACACCGGTCAATTCCGGCAGGTGAATATCCATGACGACGACATCCGGCAGCAGGTCACGCGTCATTTCAACCGCTTCCCGCCCATTGGTCGCTTCACCCACTACGTCTATACCTTGACTTTCCAGATACAGCCGCGTTCCCTGACGGACGATTTTGTGATCTTCTGCAAGCAGTACTCGCACCATTGCTGCACATCCTTTAACTCAGTTCCATGATAACAAACCCATGGACGCGCAAAACGCGCCAAATGGCGTGTATGCTGCGCCGTCTCAATCGTTAGACTCGACTCAACCAACCATGAGGAGATGAATCGATGGAAACGAAAACAGTGAAGGTTCCGAATGTAGGCTGCAATGGCTGTGTGAACACCATCAAGAGCGAAGTCGGCGCGCTGCCCGGCGTTGTCTCGGTGGATGGCAACCCGGAAACCAAACTGATCACGATCCAATGGGATCGCCCTGCCGATTGGTCAAGCATTCAGCACAAAATGGCTGAGATTGATTACGCGCCTGAAGGATCCTAATGCTGCCGTATACGATTGGGAATTGAAGAAAGTCAGCACATGATAATCAAAAGACTGAGTATTCTCGCAAGTATTTTCGCTCTACTGCTCATTACGGGTGGCGTTTCGGCTCAAGAGGCAGTCACTCGCGGCGAACGCGCCGAAATCCGCTTTCTTGAAGGGATGATCGACCATCATCAAATGGCACTGGATATGGCATCGGACTGTCTTGCCAAGGCGGTTACCGAGTCGATTCAGACGCTCTGTCAGAACATCATCACCGCCCAGAGCCGTGAGATTTTGACGATGCGCGGTTGGTTGCTCGCTTGGTACGCGATTGATTATGAGCCTGTATCGATGCTGCATGCCACTCATGAGGATACCGCTCAAGGTATGATGGGTTGCGCCATGATGCAAGATGGCATGTGCAGCATGATGCAGGACGGCGGAATGGGCATGGGTATGATGGGGGGCGGTGACACCCAAATGGGCGCAATGCCCGACATGTCTGTCGAGCGGGGTATGCACATGTTCTCGATGATGGGCATGATGACAATGGGTGATTTGCTCGAAGGGACGGCTGATCTTGATCCCGCGACTCCGCTCATGGACGCGCTCGGCGGAATGATGGAGTCCGGAGGGATGGGGTCAGCCATGCCGATGATGGGCGAGATGACGTTCGGGCAGATGATGGCGATGATGACCGAAATGGGCAATCTAACCCTAGAGGATGTGCAGGAGATGGTGGGTCATCTGGATGATGGTGCAAATGCGACCATGATGACGATGATGCAGCATCACATGGAAGTGATGGCGGGTGGCGACACTGCGGCGAGTGGTGGTGATCATGCCGCGCATCATCCTGAAAGCACACAAGCAGCACCGTCAGCACATGCCGAGCATGGCACCACAGCGGGCGATCACAGCGACCATTCGACATCTGGTGCAGTTATGGCGCTCACCGACCCGCCCATGATGATGGGGATGATGGCTGGTTTCAGCCGCTTGACCGGCAGAGACTATGAAATCGCGTGGTTGGAGTCGATGATCGACCATCACGACGATGCCATTCATATGTCGGAGCGGCTGCTGCCGCAGATCGTTCATGCTGAACTGGGCGAAATGGCACAGCAGATTATCGACGATCAGTCCGCTGAAATCGAAGCGATGGAAGCGCTCATCAGCGAATTGAGCGCCTAGCCAACCGGATTAGAGGGAATGAGAGGCGGCGCGTTACCTGCCGCCTTTTGGATCTGTTTCATCGACATGACGCTGATCTAGATAACCACTAGTGCTATGGGTAGGCGACCAGATGGGCAGCGTTCGAGAAACATGCGCAAGACAAGTTGTATCCAAGCGGATTTGATCGCCATCGGGCTGCTGTTCGCGCTCAAATATGATGCTTATTTTGTTTCGGACTCTTCTGGTTTACGCCGGGTGTGCTCACTCTGGATTTTTTCCACAAGGGCGGCACGTTTCTGCTTGACCTTCAGGAGTTCGGTATCCGTAAGTCCACGCCACTTCTTGTTGACCTGCCCCTTGATTTGATTCAACTTGCCGTTGGTCTGATCGGGAATTTGTCCCATTTGTATCTCCTTCTCGAGTGAAATTCACTGAACTCTGACAGCATGCGATCCACAGAGTTTTAGGTTAGCGCGGGCGGCTTAGCACCAGCCAAATTCCTTTGCCGATCAACCATGCCACGATTGCATATACGAATAGAGCGATAATCGTTGTGATTTCCAGCGTGGAAGTCGAAGTGATAGCAGGGTTTTGGACAAGGGTTCCAAACAAACCGACAAAGGGTGCTGACAACCCATTGATGAAAACGGCAAATCCATTGTTGGGGTTTGCACCCACTAGGTGTAAGACGATGCGAATCACCAGCAGCATTTCTAGTGCACCAAATAGCAGGTAGACGATGCTGACAATTCGTGAGACGGTCGAGTTTTGATTTGCCGCGGTGATGTGCTGTGTTTTCTCGTGCAAATTCAGGGCTTGATTATGTTCAATGCCCCGATCCACCTGCTCATCATGTCGGATTAGTTCTTGATTCCGGATCTCATTCTGCGTCATAGATAATTGCCTTTTCAGGAATGCGGCTCAGCCGCGCGGACGATTGGTTCGGTTCACGTCATATCGTTGATACGTTTTTCAACACTGTTTTGCAGTTCCGCGAAGTCCTTCTCCAGTTTTTTCACAATGGATCCAACGGTGTCGATTCCATTCTGATAACCGTCTTCGACGGACTTCACAAGTTCGCTGCGGGTCTTCTTGCCCGAGACAGGTGCAAATAGGAGCGCCAATGCGCCGCCAATTCCCAGCCCCAATGTCAGAAACAGTACGGTTAAACGAACGTTGGCACGCAGCGCATGGAGTCGAGCATTATTGCTGTAGTAGATGCGATCACTGTTCATCATGGAAATTCCTTGTGTAGTTAAATCCAGCGAGATTTTGATGCGATAGAGACGAGCCGCCTTGATGGAAATACACCACATGCTTAGTTGGCAAGGCGTCTCTGTTGGTTGAAATACCTAATCACGCCTAAAAGGACGACAGCCCCCATAAATGCAGACATGAAGCTCAAAAAACTGATTCCTGTTGTCCCAACCAGTCCGAGCACACTACTCAAAAAGCCGCCGATAAGCGCTCCCGAGATCCCGATCAAAACATCGATCAATGTGCCACCGCCGCTTTTCAAGACGATGCCCGCCAGCCACCCCGCAATCGCGCCAATAATTACCCAAGAGAATAATCCTAACGGCTGCATCATTGGAAACTCCTTTTGAATATCAAGACCTACGCTTGCAGACTGCTTCGTCTAGCAGCGAGGCGGGTCGCATACAACAGCATGATGGCGCCGAGAAAAGCCGCAAACAGACTCTCAAGTCCAAAACCTGTGCTGCCCGCTTCGCCAATCTCGTGAAACAGAAATCCGCCC
>CALBRY010000436.1 GCA_937927665.1 uncultured Chloroflexota bacterium | reverse complement strand
CGCCTCCGCGCCGCTGTTGGAGAAGAATACGCGGCTTCCACCTTCCCACGGGGCAATCGTGGCGAGTTTTTCCGCCAACCGCACCTGAACATCATAATAATAGTCTGTTCCGGCGATATGAATGAATTTTTGTGCCTGATCGGTAATCGCTTTGACAACCTGCGGATGACAATGTCCTGTTGCATTGACCGCGATCCCGGCGGCGAAGTCGATATACTCCTGCCCGTCAACGTCCCAGACCCGCGCCCCTTCCCCCCGTTCGATCACAAACGGATAGCGTGGGGTAATTGAGGCAGACATCACATGATTATCACGTTCAATGATCGCCTGACTCTGGGCTCCCGGACGGATCGTCGTCTCTAAAGTCATGGTATTTCCTTCAATGTTCCGTAAAACTGATGTGGCGATTATAGACGACCGCGAGAATCGTTCGCAACGTGCCGCACCCCTGTGGATAATCGCCTCATCGCATTTCAATCAACGGACACACTCTCTATGAAACTTCTTCTTCTCGGTTTTGGCACGGTTGGACAGGGCTTCGTGCAGATTTTGCGCGATAAAGCGCAAGACCTCGAACAGCGTTACGGATTTGTGCCGCGTATTGTCGGCGTCGCAACCCGATCGCGCGGGACGCTTTACGCCGCTGATGGACTTGATCCGGCGGCACTCCTGAATGCGATCAACGCGGGCAGCTTAACCCGCTATCCCGCCGCCCCCGCACTTCAACACGATTGGAGCGTCGAGCGCTTGATCGCCGAAAGCGGCGCGCATGTCTTGATCGATGCCCTCCCGACCGATCTCACGACCGGCGGCGCATCGCTCCCCTATGCCTTCGCCGCCATCGATGCCGGAATGCATGTGATTTTCGCCAGTAAAGGCGCGGTCGCCGTCGGTTACGACGAATTAATCCGCCGCTCCAGCGCCGCCGGAACGCGTGTCCTCTTTGAAGGCGCAGTCATGGCGGGAACGCCTTCGCTGCGTTTGGGGATGCAAGCGCTGGCAGGTTGCACCATCACCGCCGCGCGCGGCATCCTCAACGGGACGACGAATTACATGCTCACCGCGATGGAAGCAGGTCGCCCATACGCTGATGTGCTGGCGGAAGCACAGCGCCTCGGATATGCCGAAGCCGACCCCACCGCCGATGTAGACGGATGGGACGCGGCGGGCAAAGCGATCATCTTATCGGCGGCATTATTCGGCAAACGCCTGACATTGGATTCAATGGATGTACAGGGGATCAGCCGCTTAACACCTTCCGATATTGACGCGGCGCGGGCAAGCGGCGAACGCTGGAAATTGATCGCGCATATCACGCCGGAAGGCGGATCGGTTCAGCCTGTGCGACTGCCAATCACGCATCCACTCGCCGGTGTGAGCGGAACAACGAACGCCATCACGCTCACAACCGATTTACTCGGTGATGTGACATTGATCGGCGCGGGGGCGGGCGGCATCCAGACAGGATTCGCACTGCTTTCAGATGTACTTGATCTGCATCGTAACATTTTCAAATCGCATAAATGAGTCTATGATCAACAAAGCAAACTTCAAAGCCGAAGGGTAACACAGCCGATGTTCAAAGCGACCCTGCTTGTTGTGGAAGACGATATTCATCTTCTGGAGGGTATCCGTACCGTTCTGGAGCTGGAACAGTATCGCGTCGTCACCGCCGAAAATGGCGAGCAGGCGCTGAATGTCCTCAACAGCAGCCCAGTCCCACCCGATCTCATCGTTTCCGATATCATGATGCCGCGTATGGACGGGATTCAACTGCTCAACGAAGTGCGTAAGAATCAAGCATGGTTGAGCATTCCATTCATCTTTTTGACAGCGCGCAGTGAAAAATCGGACGTCGTGCACGGCAAGCGGCTCGGTGTTGATGACTATCTCGTCAAGCCGTTCGATGCCGATGATCTCCTCCTCGCTATCGAAAGCCGCCTTAAGCGCAGTGAGTTGATGCAGCGCGCCCGCACCGAGGAAATTACCGATCTCAAGCGTAAAATCCTCACCATCCTCAATCACGAGTTTCGCACCCCGCTGACATTCCTTGTCGCATATACCGATATGCTCAGCGAACAGCAGCAAGCGCAAACACAGGGGGACGCCGAAACCGCGGTATTCTTGCGTGGGATTAATGTCGGGGCGCTCCGCCTTCGCCGCTTGATCCAGAATTTCATTTATCTGGTCGAAATGGAAACCGGCGATGCGCGCCGCATCTACGAAATGCGAAAGACGCTCATCAGCAACATGATGGACTTGCTGCGAAGCGCGCACGGAACAGTTTTCGCACACCAGCCGGATCGACACTGTACGATCTGGGTAGAAGATGAACTCCCGCCGCTGATCGGTGACCCCGAATATCTGACCGTCGCCATCGCTCAGCTTCTCGATAACGCCGTCAAATTCAGCAAACCGAGCGGCTCGATTATGCTCGGAGCGCAGCGCGTCGGCAGCGAAGTCGTGATCTGGGTGACCGATCAAGGACGTGGGATCGCCGATGGTGAAAAACAGCGCATCTGGGATTCGTTTTACCAGATCAACCGCGAACACTACGAAGATCAAGGCGCGGGATCAGGCTTGGCGATTGTGCGCGGCGTGATCCAGTTACACAAAGGGCGCATCGATCTGGAGTCCGAGTTTGGCAAAGGCAGCACCTTCAAAATCATCCTGCCCGTTGCCGAAAACGCCGTCGCGCCCTTCATCACGTGATTTTGTGATGCGACTTTTACCGGTGTGCTGCGTATAGAAGCATAATTCGAGTGGGATGCAGCACGAAACCGTTCCGAATATGGTACAGTGGTTGAGATTGTTGATCCGGCTCATCAGTATCTTCACGTGAGAGAATCGTCTATGGCACCTTCTATCATCGATAAAGTGAACACCCTCATCA
>CALBRY010000435.1 GCA_937927665.1 uncultured Chloroflexota bacterium | reverse complement strand
GTAAATTCTTCATCTGTGTTCTTCTCCCCTCCTTGCGCCAGCGGGGAGGGGTCGGGGGAGGGGTTTATTTTCTCTGCCAGTGTGCCAGCAGGGAGGGGTTTATTTTCTCTGCCAGTGCGCCAGCAGAGAGAGGGCGGTATTACTTACTTCTTCGGCGGCTTTCTCCCGAAGATCTTTAACCACTCCTCGACCTCTTTCGGCGATACGGGGACATCCATATGCGCCTCTTTGTCGAGATTTTTCGGTGGCGGCTTTGGCGGATTCAATTCCTGCACAAACTCCGCACTTTTGATCGCCCGCATTTTCCGCTCACGGGCAGCGGCGAGCACCTCGTTATCCCCGCTCACGACCACCCACATCATCGGATCAGGCGCGGAACGGATGCGCGCTTGCATGATCGCGTCTGCTGTTGTACCCGGTGAGGCGAACAGCACCTCGACAACATGATTCCCTAGGCTCGATTTGCCTGCTGGCACGCCGTTATCGAACACCACGATCACCCGCTTGCGAGTCCGCGCCGCAAAGCCCTTTAACTTCAACACGAGCTTTGCTTCGTCGTTCGGATCTGCCAGCGAAATATCGGGGAGTTGTCCAATCAAGTTGTGTCCGTCGATCAAATACGCCATCATGTCGCCCTGCAAAATGCGATACAGCAGTGTAACATGAGGTGGTCATTTATGAGTCCCCTATTCGCTGCGTGTTTATGAACCAAAGACCGTTGTTAACCCTTGTGCGCGCTCTTGTCGTGTTGATTGCCGTCCTCGTCCTGTTGATTGCCTACTACTGGACGCATAAGCCAATCGACGTTGGTTTCGCGCTGCGAATTGGCGGCGCAGCGCTTGATTTGCTCATCGTTGGTTTCCTGCTGCTGATGGCGGCAGTTTGGGGGCGGGCGGCGCTCTCACGCCTAGCTTGGCGTGATTCATCCCCGTTGGAACGCCTTCCCATCGAGATCGTGATCGGCTTGGGCATGATCAGCCTGATCGTTTTACTGTTTGGCTTGATCGGCTTCTTATATCCCGCGCTGATCGCCGCCGCGCTCGTGATCTCGCTGGTATTCTTGCGGGTTACACTCGCGCAGGTGAACCGCGCGATCCGCGAAATCATGCGCCTGATCCGTCCGCGTACCCCATTTGAAACCGGAATCACGCTGTTTACTGGCGTGCTCCTTCTGTTCGCCCTCTTGATCGCGCTTGCGCCCCCCGCCGCATGGGACAGCCTGACCTATCACTTAGTCGCCCCTCAGCGCATGCTGGCGGAACACACGATCACCGCGCACGGGGATAATTTCTTCCTCGGTTTCCCGCAAATCGTCGAAACCCTGTATGCGCTCGTGATCGGCATGTTCGGGCGCTCGACTGCTGCCGCGCCGCTTCATTTTGCGTTTGGCGTGCTGGCGCTCATGCTCACCGCATCGATCACGCGCCGCATCTTGGATCGGCGCGCGGCGTATGTCGCGGTGGCGATCCTGCTGTCGAGCTACAGCTTATGGCGGTTGTTCGGGGCGGCATACGTCGATCTCGGCGTGATGGCAGTTGCCGCCGCCGCGTTCGTGATCTTCTTCCGCTGGCGGCGCGATGCTCAGCCGGGATGGTTGATCCTTATCGGCGTTCTGCTCGGTTTCGGCGTGGGTATCAAGTACATCATGGGGGTTTATGCGGTCGCGCTCCTGATCGCCGTTCTCGCTCACAGTCCGCCGCGCTTATGGCTGGCGAATATGCTCCGTCTAGCCATTCCCGCGCTGATCGTGTTCGCGCCTTGGATGATCAAGGGTGCGCTCCTGTATCAAAACCCGATTTACCCGTATTTCTTCGGCGGGCTGAACTGGGACGCGCAGCGGATGGCGGCGTTTAACATCGTGGGCGGCGGTTTGCTCAACGGGCGGGTGTGGCATCTGCCGATCCTGCCGGTTGCCGCCGCGATCTTCGGCGTTCACAACGGCGAAGGCTACGCATTTTCAAGCGGCGTTTGGCTGCTGACCGCGCCGTTTTTGCTGTTGATCGTCTGGTGGCGGCTGGCGGCTGAAGAACGGCGCTTGCTCCGCGATGGCGTGCTGCTCCTGACGATTATCGTGATCGCGTGGGGTGTGCTTTCGCTCGAAAACGGGATCGCCGCGCAAACCCGCATGATCGTGATGGCATTTCCGCTGTTTGCGCTGCTCGGCGCGGCGGCATTCACCGGAATCGATCGTCTGCCCGAAAAACCGATCAATGTCGGTTTCGTCGTGCGGGCGGTGTTTGCCATCACGCTTATTTTCAGCGCGGCGGATGTCTTGCGCTCAACAGTGGAGAGCCGCGTCATCGAGTACGCCGCCGGATCGATTGACGATCGCGATTATTTATATCAGGCGCTCGGCGCACATCATCCCGCGCTTGCCGATCTTGGCGCGGTTGTGCCGGATGGCGGTCAGGTGCGGCTGATGTGGGAGCCGCGTTCGTTTTACTGCCCGTCATCGATCCAGTGTGTACCCGATGTCATGTTCGATCACTGGCGGCGCGGGTTGGTGGATTCACCGGAAGCGGTGTTTGAAGCGTATCGCGCCGCTGGAGATGATTATCTGCTGTTCTGGGAATCCGGCTTTGCGCTCGACAGCGCTGATCCGGCGCATGCCGAAGCGAACGCGCAGTTCGCCGCCGCCCGCGATCAAGTCATGACTCCCGTATGGACGGATGGCTTCTATTACACGCTGTATACATGGCGCTGAGCAGCGTCATGCAGTCTCACGGCATGCCGTGTTGGGGGTGTGTTTGTGCCGCGTTGGAATGTAATAAGGCTCTTAACGCATCACTGACATAAACCGACATAAAACCGTTGGTGTCGCCCCGACCGCGTCATAGCGGCGGCGGTCACTTTGCTGTATCCTGATGGAGAGGCACGCATAGTAAGGAGTCTGCCCGTGAAACGCTTGATCGTGCTGGTCGTCTTGCTGATCGGTTCGCTTGTGCTTTGGCTGACGACGGTGAGCGCGGGAAGCATCACCGTTCGCCCATCCTATCAAAGTACCGGGACGGCTGAACCTATTATCCCATTCTCGGAAGTGACGCCGCAGGATTTGCCAAGCTTATCCGGCGTGGGCGGGACGCCATTGCAGGGGAATGTACGAATCCGCAGCGCCTCCAGTTTGGACGCGCGCCAGATCGGGATTGTGCGTTTCGAACACTTCGTTGATATCGTTGGGACGAACGGGTTCGACCCCGAACGCGAATGTAACAATTTCGAAGAAGACCTAGATATGTGGGTGCAGGTGATGTTCCGCGATCGTCAGCGCGGTTGGGTTGCCCGCTGCACACTGATGATCTACGGCGATCTGAGCCGTTTGCCCATTGAAGCCACCCCCGAAGCGGTCGGCTAATTTTTCGCGGAATACCCCGGAGGCAGCGCGATGCAGCGTCGTTCGCTTATTCTGTTTGTGATTCTCAATGTCGTCATCTCGGTAGGGGTGGCGCTTGCGGTGATCCAGCTTGCCAATTCACGCGGATCGAGCAGTACCAGCCTAACACAGGTGATCACGGTCGAAGTGGTTTACACCGCAACACCTGCGCCCACGCAAACGCCGTTTATCGTCACTGCGACTCCGCCCACCGGTGTTGTCATCCTCCCGCCTGATCTACTCGGAACCCCCGGCGCAGCATCAAGTGACACAGGCGGCAGCACGGGAACAAGTGGATCGCCCGCGCCGACGATTGACCCGGCGGTGCTTGCCGCATCCGGCGGCGATCCGTCGCTGTTGGGGACGGCGCTCCCCGAAAACTGTATCCTGCACACGATTGTCGAAGGCGATACGCCGTTCGCAATCGCGGAGCAGTACGGCGCAGATGGTTTCGCCCTGCTGGAAGTCAACGGCTTGACGGAAGAAACATCGGTATTCCTTCAAATCGGTCAGGTGTTGATCGTGCCGCTGGAAGGCTGTTCGCTCACACAAAATCTGTTTAGCGAAACCGCTGACACGGGCGTCGAGGATGTCACCGAAGAAGCGCCGACACCGACCGCCGGAGCACCCGCCAGCACCGACGCGCCAACCGCAACGCCGTCCCCGACATCCAGCGCGACTCTGCCGCCGACCGCCGAAAATGCACAGATGCAAATCGTCGGTATCCGCAACCCCGGCGTGATCACGCAGGAGTACATCGAAATTCTGAACACGGGGAACACCGTGAGCATCCTCAACTGGGTGATCCGTGATGGGCAGGGCAGCGAGTACCGCTTTGCCGAACAGCTTCTGTTCAGCCGGGGATCGATCCGTGTGTATACCGGCTCAGGCGGCACGGACACGCCAAATGTGAAGTATTGGGGACTGCCCTCTGCCGTTTGGGAAGCGGGCGACGTCGCCACGCTCATTGACAGCGATGGACAGGTGCAAGCGACCTTTGTTGTACCGTAGGGGATTAACCAGATGTTCGAGCGTCCACACAGCCTGATCGATGAAATGATCAAGGAAGCGATGGAGCAGGGAAAATTCGAAAATCTGCCGGGGCGCGGGAAGCCGCTCAAGTTGGATGAGGACGCGCATGTGCCGATCGAGCAGCGGTTGGCGAACAAGCTCCTCAAAGACAATGATCTCGCGCCCGATTGGATTGAAGAAGGCAAGGAACTCCGCGAAGCCCGCGAGAACATGATCGTGCGGCTTCGTCGTGAGGTACGGCGCTATCACCGGGCGCTCGAAAACGCGGCGAATACGTCATCACCGGAGCTGACACGTCAAGCGCTTCATCGATCGTGGGATGTGCAGCAAAACACTTTACGGGATGATGTCGAAAAGCTCAATCGTCGTTTGCTCGGCTACAACTTGAAAGTACCGCGCGGAATACCCCATCTTCATTTAGTCAACGCCGCGCACGAACTGTCAAGCGAAACATAACGATCCGTGGGACAGGGCATGCCCTGTCCTTGCAGCACGGGCGCGGTTACGCGGGTGTAATTGGCGATGGTGGTTCTTCAGCTTTAGCTTCATCCTTCTTGGCTTCGCCAGCGTTCAACCCCTTGCGGAAGTTGCCGACAGCGCTCCCCAATTCGCCGCCGATGCGCGAAATGCGCCCGACGCCGAACAGTACCAGTACAATCACAAGGATGATTAGAAGTTCACCCGCACCGATATTAGGCATCACAATCCTCATTTCTGCTTTCGAGCGTTCATGCTCCAACCGATTATAACACCCGTATGGATGGCATGGATTCATTTTGGCATGAACGGGTACGAATCACGCCAGATTTCACATATAGAAATGGGTGCTTGCGCGAACTTTCCACCCGTCCCAGAAAGGTCATCTCATGCAAGAATTCAACATTCGCTTTGTCCGGCTTGAACCGATGCACGTCGCGTCGGTGACCGCAACTGCCCACGATGCGGAAACCCAGTCATGGAATCGCCTGAAAGCGTGGGCAGAACCGAAGGGATTGCTCAGTCAGCCGTCACTGCGCGTCTTCGGTTATGACAACTGCCAGCCAGACCCGAACCACCAGTACACGACGTGGATACCCGTCGAGAATGAAGTACAAGGTGATGGAGACATCAGAACGTTTGATTTTTCCGGCGGATGGTACGCCGTCACAACCGTACACGGCTCTGACAAAATCTCTCCGGCGTGGCAGCAGCTCAGCCAGTGGTTGAAACGCAGTGAGTACCGAAGTGGGCATCATCAAGCCCTTGAGGAAGCAGTCGGTATGAATGGCGATACACCGCAGATTACGTTTCATCTCTATCTGCCGATCGATCGTCCGCCGCAAGACTCATCAGCTCAGTAATGCACTGCCCCGCTCCACCGATTGCAGCATATCCGGAGAGGCGAACCTCTCCGGATACCTTGACACTAGGCATCTCGCCAGCGCCGCATCTCCCGCTATTGCCGCGTCCGTACAGGCGTGCTAGACTCTAACTGCCGATCAACAGGGGTAATCACGACGATATGGAGCAGGCGCTTTACCTGAAGTGGCGACCCACCGCGTTTGATGACATGGTGGGACAGGAACACATCACGCGGACGCTCCGCAGCGCGCTCAAAAGTGGGCGCATCCGTCATGCCTATCTTTTCAGCGGACCACGCGGCACAGGTAAAACTACCTCCGCCCGGCTGCTTGCCAAAGCGGTTAACTGTCTGCACCCTGACCCGGAACAGCGCCCGTGTAATCAATGCGAACCGTGCATCGCGGTCAATGAGGGACGTTTTCTCGATTTGATCGAGATTGACGCCGCTACGCATACCGGCGTTGATGATGTGCGTGAACTGCGCGACAAGATCGCGTTTTCACCGGGTCAGGGACGGTTCAAAGTCTACATTATTGACGAAGTTCACCGTTTCAGCGGCAGCGCGTTCGATGCCCTTCTCAAAACGCTGGAAGAACCACCGGATCACGCCATCTTCATCCTTGCCACCACCGAAATCGACAAAGTGCCGCCGACGATCAAAAGTCGGAGCTTGCAGTTTGAATTCCGACTGCTCTCTGTTGGCGAAATTGCCGATCGGCTGGAATTGATTTGCAAAGAAGGCAAGCTGAAAGCGGAACGTTCCGCGCTGGAGATGATCGCGCGGCAGGGTAGAGGCAGTATGCGCGACAGCATCAGCCTGCTTGATCAAATCGTGGTTGATCCGTCAGAAAAGATCACAGTTGCGCTCGTGCAGCAAACGCTCGGTACTGCGGCGAGTGCCGCCGTGCAAGCGTTGGTCGCGGCACTGGTAGGCGGCGATTCTTCGACCGGACTGCGCGTGATCCACGACGCGATTGACGCCGGAACTGACCCGAAGCATTACGGTCAGCAGGTGATCGATCATCTGCGAAATGTGCTGCTCGCGCAGACAGGCGGCGATCAACTCATTGAAGCAAGCGACGAAGATCGCGCGATGTACACCCGCCAAGGACAGCAGATCAGCCGCACGGCGCTGGTGCGTGCGGTGCGTGCATTCAACGAAGCGTTGAATAATACGAAAACAGGCTGGCAGCCTCAGTTAGCGCTTGAACTCGCTTTGATCGAAAGTGTTCACAACGTCAATGAAGTGGTTGAAGCTCCCGCCGCGCCCGCATTTCGCGCCGCGCAACCCGCCGCAGCCGCGCCGCCACCTGAACCCGCCCAACCGGAAGAACCACCGCTGGTGCGCGGAACGCCGCCTGTGATCGAAGCGGCAGTGATCAGCACGCGCTGGAATGATGTGCTCACCGCGCTTCTCAAAATCAACTCCACCAGCCCGGCAGTGATGCAAGAATTTCGCGTGCATCATGTGGACGGAAACACCGTCTACCTGAGCACGGATAATCATGTGATTTTCGACCGCATAAACCCGTTCCCGGATAAGCGCAAAATTGTTGAAAGAGCGCTCAAAGCAGTATTCGGGATCACGCTGCATGTACAAGTCTTGCTGGTGGATTCAACCGGCGCAGTCAGCAGCGAGAGCGGCAGCGATGCGCTTTTGAACGAGATCAGCGCGGCGGGTGGCAAACCCCGGCGCGGTTCCAAGAAAACTGAATAACGACGAAAGGAAATCAAGAATGAGCAAGGGACGTAAAATGGGCGGTATTCCCGGCGGCGGTGGCTTTAATCAACAGGCAGCGCTTCGCCAGCTTCAAAAGATGCAAGAAGATATGCAGGCGGCGCAGCAGGCGCTCGAAACTGAAACAGTCGAGACGAGTGTTGGTGGCGGCGCGGTGGTAGTCGTGATCACCGGACATCAACGCGTGCAGTCGGTCACAATTGACGCTGCCAAGATCGATACCAGCGATCCCGAATGGGTGAATGACCTGCAAGACCTCGTTGTGATCGCTGTCAATCAAGCGATTGAACAAAGCCAAACGATGGCAGCGCAGCGCATGGAGTCGATCACAGGCGGTATGGGCAGCATTCCCGGTTTAGGCGGTCTGCTCGGCGGGTAATCGCCGCTCAATTATGGCATCCAAAGCTATTCCAGAACCGATCAGCCGACTGATCGACGCGTTTTCCAGCTTGCCGGGGGTAGGTCCAAAGTCTGCCGCCCGGCTGACCTATTTCCTTCTGCGCGCCCCAGATCATGTTGCGCTCGGTTTGTCCGATGCGCTAAAGGCGTTGAAGGCGGAAACCATCCTCTGCTCAACCTGC
>CALBRY010000434.1 GCA_937927665.1 uncultured Chloroflexota bacterium | reverse complement strand
CAAAGATGACTTGCCGGAGTTTCAGGTTGGACCCACTTGTTATCGGGGATTATGGGTGGTCGATGGTTATTTCATTCTGGAAGCTGCCCGCTATCTGGGTCATCAGGGGGCGGGTGAACAGGGAATTGACGCCCTGCTGCGCCGTGTGCAGTCCAGCGGTGCCATCATGCAGTTGGACTTCCATCCGAAAGAAACCGCGATTTCTATTGCCACGCTCATACGCCAATGCGAATTAGACGATGCTTGGGATCGATTGGCATCATTTTGGCACATTATCCAAAACGGGGTGAGCTACATTCGCTGGTTGCGAGAAGAATCAAAGAAACGCGGGCCAGAGGCTGCTGAATATGGTCTGATGCCTGCCACCTTTGCCGACGGCGGCATGGGTGGTGATCGCCCGGAATACACGACTGCCCTATGGACTCTGGCAGGATTGAAGAAAGCGGTTGATGCTGCTCAGAAACTCGGTTACACCGAAGATGCGAATCGCTTCAGTTTTGAGTATACGGATTTACTGAACGTCTTTTTCGAGAAAGCTGCACGGGATATGAGGAATCTGCCAGATGGCACGCCCTATTTGCCGATGCGTATGCCGGGTGCCAGCAGCGATCATGTTCAAGTCCCGGACTTCGAGGGCGAAGTCAGCCCCTACTTTCGCTTCAATCCCGGCACCGCGACCTGGGCGTTGGCACACGCTATCTACCCCGGCGAGGTGTTCGCGCCAGAGCATCCAATGGTACAGAATCTTTGCAAGCTTTTGGAACAGATTGATGATGAAGAAGGGGTACCGGCTGGTACCGGGTGGATTCCGCACAACGCACTGTGGAACTATGCCGGATCCTTTAACGCCCACGTTTGGTTGTACACGGGGCGACCGGATAAAGCCATTGATTACCTCTACGACTTCGCCAATCACGCCAGCCCAACGCGCGTTTGGCGTGAGGAACAAAGCCTGCGCAGTGCCAGCTATGAGCAGTTAGTCGGTGATATGCCTCACAACTGGGCATCTGCCGAGTTTATCCGGTTGGCGCGCAGCCTGCTCGTTTTCGAGACTTCGCAAGGTTTGGATTTACTGATGGGGCTGGCACCGGAGTGGATTAAGCCAAACGCCACCATTCGGTTGGAAACGACGCCGACGCGCTACGGCGCGGTGACGCTCGATCTTTCGTTTAGCACGGTAGGCGAGGGGATTCTGCGACTAGAACTTGATACGACGCGTAGCCAGAAGCCCGGTCGTGTTTTGCTGCATTGTCCTGAAGGCTTCAGCCGCGTTACGCTTGAAGGAAACCCAGAGATTACAATGACCGGAACAAAGATCGAGCTGCCATTCGCGGCAGATCAGACCATACGCCTTCTGCACTAGAGACATGGACAAATGACGGTCGCTTTGCGCAGGTCTCATGACTTCTAGTCTCGCATGCAAGCTCTCTGGTTACCAAAGGCGTTCCAGCATGACCACTGCATCTGTTGTTCAACGAGTTAATCCGGCACCCTTGTCGCTTGTGATTATCGCCTATCTTAGTTTCATCATCCTTGGCATACCGATTGGCTTGCGAGGAGTCGCATGGGAATCTGGGGCGCGTTCGGATTTTGGACAACCCGTTGGCGCATTGGGGGCGCTCATCCTTGCCAACACCATCAGTTACTTTGTAAGCAGCGCACTTGCCAGTCGTTTGATCCAACGATTCGGATTAGGCAATGCTATGCTGGTTAGCTTTCTGCTGACCGGGGTGGTGTTGTTCGGTTACGCGCTCAGTCCTGCATGGGCGCTAATGATTGTATTTGGCGTAGTGGTGGGCTTTGGTCTGGGTTTTGTCGATGCTGCGATGAACGTCTATTTTGCAGCGCATCATGGTCCTCGTCTGATGAATTGGCTGCATGCCTGCTTTGGGATCGGTTCTGCAGTTGCGCCGCTGCTGCTGAATTATATTCTGGCACAGGGAGGCACTTGGCGCACATCGTATATGGTGACTGGCGCACTCTACCTTGTGCTGCTGGTCATGATCATCGTGACTCGCAGTCAATGGACTGTGAGTCGGACAGACGAGGACGAGCACAGCAACCCAGCGAGCAGTCGTGCCACATTAGCATTGGCTATCGTGTGGATTGGAATATTGACGTTCTTTGTCTATGGCGGTGTCGAGATGGTTCCGAGTGACTGGGGTGCCCGCTTATTCACTGCGGCGCGGGGTATTGAACAGACTGAAGCCAACAACAGAGTCAGCCTCTACTGGTTCTTCTTCACGATTGGACGTATTGTCTTTGGCTTTATTGTGCCTTATTTCAAGGCAGCGACTTTAGTGAGATTGTGCATGATCGGCACTATTGTTGGTGCTGCCCTATTGGCTGCGCCACCGTTGAATTCCGCTAATACAGTGGGAGTCATCGGGTTGGCGGTTGGCGCTTTTGCAATGTCGCCCCTATTCGCGCTGTTAGTGACCACCACGCAAGACAAACTTGGCCCGACACATGCGCCAAACGCTATCAGTTTTCAGGTGGCAGCAGCTAGTGCAGGTATTGGAATCCTGCCGACGATGACAGGTTTTGTCGCCGAACAGATACCGTCTGCCGTCCCCATCGTCTGGATATTGCTCAGTGTTCTCGTGCTGACACTCTTTGAGGTGAGTCTGCGTGTGAACTTGAAAGCTGGGAGCATCAAAGTCAAATAGCGCTCACAACGTTTTTTGACATCGTCTGTAGCCTAAAGTCGCTGTTCTTGATTTGGGAAATGCGTGTCGTAGAAAAGCTATTATGCATTTCTTTGACGACCCACATCGTCCACTGTATTTTACAATGGGAGAATCTCATGCCGCTCTTATTCGATCTGCCTTTCGATGAATTGAAAACCTATCAAGGCACGAATCCTCGTCCCATCGATTTCGATACCTTCTGGGACTCAGCGCTTGCTGAGATGAAACAAACAGACCCTCAGGTCGAGTTGGTCGCCACTGATTTTGGGAGCGGATTCGCTGAATGTTTTCATCTATATTTCACCGGTGTGCGGGGCGCGCGCATTCATGCCAAGTTCGTGCGACCGTTGCAGCGTTCCGGCACTCACCCCGCCCTATTGATGTTTCACGGCTATGCAGGCGCTTCACACCAGTGGATTGAGTTATTGCCTTACGCAGCACAAGGATTTGTGGTGGCTGCGATGGACTGTCGTGGGCAAGGCGGTCTGTCCGAGGATGTCGGTGGGCACAAAGGCACCACTCATACAGGTCATATCATTCGCGGACTGGATGGCCCTCCTGAAAACCTGTTATTTCGGTATATCTTCCTTGATACGGCGCAGCTTGCGCGGATCGTTATGGATATGCCGGAAGTCGATCAGGGTCGTGTTGGCGTAACTGGTGGTAGCCAGGGGGGTGGTCTCACCCTCGCGTGTGCAGCGCTAGAGCCACGAATCCGCCGCGCCGCACCAATCCATCCCTTTCTGTGCGATTATCAACGGGTATGGCAGATGGATCAGGCTAAAGATGCCTATGAGGAGCTTCGCACCTACTTCCGCAATCACGATCCGCTACACCAGCGAGAAGTCGCGATCTTCACCCAACTGGGCTACATCGACGTGCAGCACTTGGCACCGCGCATTCGTGCAGAGGTACTTATGGGCGTGGGGCTGATGGATACCGTCTGTCCACCCTCCACTCAATTTGCTGTTTACAATAAGATCACATCCCCTAAATCGCTCGCAGTGTATCCGGATTTTGGTCACGAATGGCTACCACGAATTGACGATACGATTTTCCAGTTCATGCAAGCCTTGTAGTTAGAAAAATCACCGCAAGTACGACCATCATTATGGTTCTTCCGCATTTGATGTTGAACCAATCTGATGCGAAAAAACATTTCTGAGGATTCGCTTTACTCACGCCTCTTTTTTCGTGAGGGGAACTTATGATATGTAGACTTTAACAGGCTTTGCGGAAGAACCACTCCGTGGGGTACAGCTCAGTTCCCATTTGTGCTTGATTGTGCCCGTACCGTGTAAAAACTCATCCTGAGCAGGGAACCAGCTTGGTTTCCTCGTTTTACGCGGCATCACGATAGTAGTCATGGACAATTCCGCCCAGTATATCGCGACGATGGATCGCTCCTTGAGCGGGAGTTTCATCATCTGTCGAGGGGAAATGCTGCCTGTAGTAGCAAAAAACCTTATCCACGCTGTATTTCTCCGGGTTCAGCATGACAGTCGTCAACGAGCACACGCCCATTAGCTTGCGCCGGTTGCCCTCGCTGTGCTGATTACTGTCCGCAGCTGATGGAGAGCAAAGAATCGACGGTTCGGCGGCGGCTTAGAAGTCTAACATACGAGAAATCGGGCCGTGTCGCGTTAGTCGTGATGATGCGGGTCGGACAAGATCGGCAGGATGCGCAGCTGTGTGAACAGAGGATTGGAATGGGTCCAACCTCCGAAAACCGTTCACACCATTCACGGGTACTGAGGGAAGAAGTGAAGGGTGTGTAGGGTGTGAACGGTTTTTCGCTTCCTTATATAAAACTACACTGGTAGAACATCGTAGCGACGCATCATATCGAGTACTTCGTCCGGCTGGATCGCGTAGGTAATCCCATCGTTCGCGCGCTTACGTCGTCCCTCGTCCGCCAAATGCAATCGCTTGATGATATGCCCGATCCATTGACCATCCCCCATCCGATCGGAGGCCTGCCCAAGCAACCGAGCCACCCGTTCCCGCAGGTCATTCGCTTTGATCCATGTGAGTTGGTTGCGTCCGCGGGTCAAGAGTTCGAGTGCTTGCAGCACAGCTTCTTCGCGATCACTGAGCGCCTTACCTTCGCTGATCTGTTCATCCATCTCAGCGGTCGTCGCAATCGCCTCCAGCAGCCCCGATACCCCGCCCTGCTCCTCAAAGAAGGCGCGTACCGTGTGAAAAACTCAGCCGATGCTCGAAAGTGAAAAGGAAAAACTGTTTTACAACCGACGTTTCGTTATGGATAAGGTGCGCTTCTGTTCTGGTTTGCTTTGGTTCACCTGTTTTCCTCTGTCCTTGATCTGTTCTTTGTCCTTCAGTTGCCTGAAACGCAAAAAGACATTCAGAGTTTGCTACTTCGGCAGCAAGTCCGGGTACTACAACGCAAAGCGCACCAGCCGAAACGCTTCTCTCGCCTAGAAAAAACTCTATTGGCTGCCTTTGCCGCGAGGATGAAACAAATCACTCGTGACTTTCAAGCACAACTGGAGCCAATACTGATCTTCAAGCCGGATACCGTGCTGCGCTGGCATCGTGAGCTGGTTCGACGTGAATGGACATTCCAGCCGAAAGCTTCAGTCGGACGTCCGCACGTCAGTCCTGAGTTGGAAGCGCTGGTAATCAAGTTCGCACGGGAAAATGCCCGTTGGGGGTATGATCGAATCGAAGGCGAATTACTCAAACTTGGCTTCTCCATTGACCGTTCCACCGTTCGTAATCTACTCAAGCGCTTTGGAATTTCGCCTACATCCAAGCGCCAGCCGAAAAGTAGTTGGCAAACATTTCTCCGTCATTATCGGCAGCAGATGCTGGCGTGTGATTTTTTGACCGTCGAAACCCTCTGGCTGAAAACCATCTATGTCCTGTTCTTTATCGAACTGGGAACTCGGCGCGTCCACGTCACGGGCTGCACCGAATATCCAACTTCCGCTTGGGTCACCCAACAAGCGCGCCAGCTTAGCTGGGAAGTCGAAGAGCGAACACCCACGTTTAGATTTCTCATTCATGATCACGATGCCAAATTCTCGTCCGCCTTCGACAGGGTCTTTGCTGCACAGAACATTGAGGTGATTCGTACACCTGTCCGAGCGCCAAATGCCAATGCTTATGCAGAACGTTGGGTGCGCTCCGTCCGACAGGAATGTCGCAACCATCTCCTCATTGTCAATGAACGTCATCTGCACGCGGTGTTGAAGGAATACGCGAACTACTACAATCATCGGCGTCCGCATCAAGGTCTGCATCAAAAGATACCGGAAGCGACATCAGAAAGGCTTGATCAGGGTCCAATCCACCGAAGCGATGTATTAGGCGGGATCATCCACGATTACCATCGCAAGGCTGCCTAGCACAAGAGAATTTCCGTACTTTGCTCCCTCAGGATGAGTTTTCACACGGTGCGCAGGGTGCCACCTCACTGACTACATTAGGAAGCATTGTTCATGATTACCGTTGAGAGGCAGCATTAGACATTTTCCTTTTCGGAAGTAATCTTCGCGTCATACAGATATAAATGCCGGAATTATTCCCCGCGTGTATAGGTCTGGCTGATAGCATCCCCGGTCGTGCAATTGTAAGTGAGGGTGCTGATGCTGCTGATGGATGTGGTTGCGTCAATGCCCGAATAGGTAGTCAGCGTCATCGTCAGCGAGGTGTTCGCAGGATAATCAAAGGCAGACGGATAAAATCCCCACAGCCCTTCACCATCCCGGTTTTCAGTCTCAGAATTGACGTTTGCCAGTACTGCCCCGTCGGATGCGACCAGCGTACCCGTCTGGTAATTACCTGTGGTAACGGTGTGGTAGACCACATTAAAGCCAAACACTGTGCTTTGATTCTGATCCGTATTCACGCACCCATCCGGCAGTCCGCTGATCAATTCAATCCCCGCTTCGGGTATGGCAGGTGCGCGGGTGGGTTCGGGGGATGGGGTTCGGGACGGGTTCGGGGTTGAGGTCAGGGTCGGAGTCAGGGATGGGGTCGGTGACGGCAACGGAGTCAGGGTCGGAGCAGATTGTCCACAACCTGTCAGTAACACAACAATCGCAAGCAAAATGCACACAAGCGATAAACGTGCGAGCAGCAAACGCTTCATGAAATCACTTCCAACTGCGGCTAAGGCTCTTTGAGCGCCCAAACATCAAACATTGTTTTGTAGAGTTTCGGTCATAATTACTTACACTGCAAATGACTCAATTTTCAGCGAGCAGATCAAGCAGACAGTTCGAGACTTGCTCAAGGAGAAATATACTTAAGGACGAGTTTTTACACGGTACGGGGTAGCAAACAGAAGTTTCTCGAAGCGCGAGAGAGTCGGTGCGCGCTTCTGTCGACGGCGGACGACGGCGAGTTGTTGACGCA
>CALBRY010000433.1 GCA_937927665.1 uncultured Chloroflexota bacterium | reverse complement strand
CGGTTAAGCAATATCGCGCGTGGATTTGATCCAACGTTGATATGTGCCCGCGCTTCGCCTGTGTTCAAATCGATCACACTGATCGAATCGCTGCCCGCGTTGGCGACATAAAGCTTTTGTGTGAAGCGATCCAGCGCCGCCGCGAACGGCATATTCACCGGACGATCCGCCGTATCGAGCGCGACCCGTCCGCCGCGCTGCATTGCGTTTCCGCGCAAATCCACCACATTCACGGTCGGAAATACTGCGGTTTCATACGTGAGCGTGGGATTTTCGGCATATGTGCGCGAACCGGGCAGATATGCCAACCCTCGTGAAATATCAATCTCGACGGCTTGCGAGACGCTGATCGGAGCGCCCATCGTCACAGTTTGAATCACCCGACGCTGCGGCAGATAAATCAGCGTGAGTTCCCCCGTCCAGAAATGGGTGACGTACAAGAATTCACCCCACAACGCCAACCCTGCCGGGGCGGGTGGAGTCGAAATGCGGGCGATTTCTGCGCCGCTTGCTAGGTCAATGAGCGCGACAGCATCACTGCCGAGCAGTGATACATACGCGATTTCACTATCGCCATCGCCGATCACAATCCCATACGGGAAAACCCCATCTACCGGAATGGTGTTGATCACGCGGGCTTCACGAATATCGATTACGCTCAAGGTGCTGTCTACACGATTGGTGATCACCGCGCGCGTGTCGTCTGATGTCACGGCGACAGATCGCGGATCGCGCCCGACGCGAATTTCGCTGATCATGTTTCCTTGAGACGGCACCGCGATCGAGACGGTGTCGTTAATCGTATTCACCGCGATCAGCGTGCGCCCTTCACTGAGCATCGCCATACTGCCGCTGGTGTACGCCCGGTTCGTGCGTGCATCCGGCAGCGCAAACAGCGGGAGCGGCGTTTCGGTTCCGCCGTTCTGCGCGGTCACTCCGGCGGGTGCACTGCCCGCCAGAAATACCAGCGCGAACAGGATCGCCGCGCCGTTGAGCAGGGAAAAGATCACCACCAGTGCGCGTTTCGTCGCGTTCCGCATCATGAGCGTTCTTCCTGCTTTTCTCTTATCCACCGTAGCTGCCATCGGTCAACTGCATCAGACGGTTGTAGAACAGGGTGTATTGGCGCGACTGCATTTGCAGCGCCCCCGCTGAATCCGTCCCGACAATCACCACGGTGAGCGTCATCGGATCAACGACTGCGCTGCCGCTGCCGCGTGGTTCGTTTTCGATATTCGGGAAACTGCCGCGAATATTGGCGGGGGCGAATTGATAGCCAAAACTGCGCCCGTTGATTCGCACCGTGCTGTCGGTCAAAATGTAGGAAGGTGTCCGCAGCGTGACATAAGCACGCGGACTCTGCCATTCCTGCGGGATCGTGAAGCCGAAGTTATACGCGACTCCGGTCGGGATCAGCACATCGGCACGCTGTACGGTCGATTGCAGTGTTTCGCTTTCTTCCGGCAGCACATACACCTGATATTGTGTCCCATCGGCGCGTAAGACACTCCCGGTCGGGTACGGCGGTTGTGACTGCCCTACCGATGTGACCGCATCGCCTACGACTTCAATATCGACCGTCCACACGCCGATCTCATCCGTGATCAGGTCATACTCAGGATCATAGAAATAGCCGATTGCATTCGCGCGTCCGCTGTAGCGCGTGACTGCGCCGCTCGGTGCAGTGATCGTCACGTTGACGCCCGCCGCGATGGTCGGTGCAACCTGCCCCGCAATCGTGATCGGTTCTCCAACGCGGAGGAGCGCCCCCGGCGGCGTGCCGGACGGGACGAAGAACATATTAAATTCGCGGTCATCGATCGTGATCAACGCGCCGCCATCGCCCGCGCCTGCCGCCCCGTTGAGCGGAGGATACAACCGTTCGCCGCGCGAGTCGTTATCGTCAATGACGACGCTCAATGCGCCATAAATCGACACGGATTCGACATTTTCACTACGGATCAACGCACCGCCGAACAAGAACGCGAAATCGCCGGGTCGGTCGCCTGTTGTTCCCGCGCCGATCTGACGGTTATACACATCATCGCTGTCCCACCACAGTGGAAGACCACTGAAGCCGCCCGCCCGCAAAAAGGCACGCAGTGAAAGCCCCGGACGTACCGCGCTCACGAACGAATAGCCGCCCGCATCACCGTACACCGGAAGTTCGTCAAGGGCGGCGGCTTCGGGCGCATCCAATCCGGTCATCATTTCGTATTCGATGCGTGCTTGTGGATTCGCAATCAGCGCATCGATCACTTGATCGGCATATACGCCTTCAACATCTTGTACCCGAATCGCGGGTGCGATCCCGCTTTCGGCTGTTTCACCGATCCACACCACATCACCGGAGAAATACGGGAAATAGGGTGTGACAGGCGAAACTTCTTCGCCCCGGTAGCCATCGGCGCGGAACCATGTCAGGCGCGGATCATCAACGCCGAGCAAGCCGCGCTGACCCCGTGCGATCAATACCGAATCGGGTGATTCGATCAAGCCAACCGAGCGTAAACTTGCCGCCCAGATGCGCCCCGCCGGATCGGTGTAGCGTGCTTCGTAATCGACAACATACATCCCCGGTACGGCAAACGTAAAGGCTTCGTCACTATCGGGAGCAAACACGCCGTAACGATTCGCCTCTCCGGTGAACGTCTGCGTGATCGGGTCGCCGCCCGTGATCGGGTACACGGTCAAATTGACGGTGACATCGGCGGGCGCTCCGGGCATCAACGTGACACCGGAATGAAACACATCCCCCACCTGCATAGGTGTTCCCGGCAGCACCGCCGGAACGATCTCGAATTGTTCCCCGATCAAGAGGTGATACGTTCCGCCGCCTTGATAGCTGTTTCCCCACACATCGCGGATGGTGAACTGACTATCGATGACATAATCGCCGTATTGATCGAACGAGAAGCGGATCAGCGCCGGGTCGTATGTCGTCAGACGGTACATATCAACAGGGGATTGTGCGCCAAATTGGGTGCGTTCGTTCAGCGCCGCCGTCGAAAGTGCCGCCTGAAGGATCGGCAGTTCGCCTAAATCGACCGTCGTGCCATCGGGCTTGGTAATTTCGACACGCAGCACGGACGCATTGGCGTTCGCGCCGGAAAAATCGAAGGGGATCAGCGGCGCGGCATTCGAGTCATAAGCGTTGGGGAGCAGACTCGTCAAATACGGTTCAAGAATGTAGGTGAGCGCGGTATCTGTGCCATCGCGGAACGGCGGCAGGATATAGGTCGGCGCGTTGTAGATCACGCGATTAGACAGCGCGTAATCGGCTTGATTTTCATCCGCCATGATCCCGCGTGATCCATCACTCGGCGTATCGTAAAGGAGCGCAGTCGGAAGCGGTACATTTTCGACACCGCCCACATTGATCACAAGCGGCAGGCGGGTGATCGGCTGGCGGGATACGCCCGCGCCCGTTCCGAAAAGCGGGCTGCGCTCCCAATGCGCTGATTCATCCATCATCAACTGCGTCGGATCAATATCGTTTTGCGCAACGATTCCTTCTAGACGCGGGACATACAACCCGCGCCGGTAGCCTTCTTCCACACTTTCCGGCAGTGTCAGCACAAAATCAAGCGAAAACTCGACCGTATTCTCATGAAAAATCAGTTGATGCGGCGCAACGGGAACGATCAACGCGATTTCGTCGCGGTCAAGGTTATCAACAGGCAAGCCGTTGAAGAATGTCCCTGACCAACCGTTGTTCGTGCCCACATCGCCGGGGTATTCCCACCCGTTTTCGCCTTCTTCGATGATCGGCTGCAAGCTGACCGCCGCCCACAGATAAAGATCGGACGGCAAGCTGACATCGTGAAAAGTGACATCAAGTTCGACATTCAGCGATTCACCGGCTTCGAGCGCAAGCGAGCTTGTGCGCCCCCATGCCGTCCAGAATGCCGCACCTTCACCTAGCACGCCGCCCACTGTGAACACATCGCCATTTTGAATAGTCGAGCCGTTGGGACGAAATACCCCATCGTGAACATCTTCAAATGGCACCTCTGCGGAGGCGGGATACACGACGAGTTCTTCACCAGCCCCGTTCAATAGGCTGACTTCAACCAGACTGAACGAGTTAATCATGTCGAGAAACGTCAGCGGAATACGGATTTCTGCCGTGCCCGCACCGGGAAACGCCGATACTTTGAGCGAATCAAGCGAGGATT
Organism: uncultured Chloroflexota bacterium; assembly: GCA_937927665.1. Classification (GTDB taxonomy): domain Bacteria; phylum Chloroflexota; class Anaerolineae; order Aggregatilineales; family Phototrophicaceae; genus Flexifilum. The sequence goes on along the minus strand of CALBRY010000433.1, from coordinate 2,442 downwards.
GGTTCGGATTCAGACGTTCGAGTGCGGACAGCCCCGGATCACGCAGTGAGGCATTTACCGCAAACGTGATCGTATCTGCGATAAAGACTACCCGCACCGATGCCGCTTCACCGCCGCTTTCGATCGCGGCAATCTGCGGATCACGCACTGCGATCCACAACGCATCACGGCTGCGGAGCGCGTTCACGGTGGTGTTCATGCGGGAAGCGTCGAACGTCTCCCAATCGCTGAGATCGCCATCAACCGCCAACCGGGTCACATCACCCGTGCCGATTTCACGCGGAAAATCAGCCCAGACAATCGTTCCCGCGCCGCCAAGTACGCTCCCCGGTGCGCGGGAAGCTTCCGGCGTTTGGGCAGTATCCACCCGGCTGATCCAGAATGGGGTATTGCCTTCGCCAAAAATTCGAACAGTGAATGCTCCAGTGACACCCACTGGAGCGGTTGCCGTTGCTTCGGTGTACAGGTTGCGAATGATCACACTGCCATTCGGAACCACTGCACCCGCCAGCCCGGTGATCGTGATCCGCCCTTCGGCATCCGGCGGCGAAAACGTGATTAAAGATGCTACAGGCGGATCGCCGAGGGTGGGACGCGGCACCGCTGCCTGAGCGGACGAACGCGGTATAGTCCCACTCAGGACGAGCAGCGCCCAGAACCCGACAAGCGCGAAAAGGAAGCGCCGCATAAGCCCAGTCTCCACATGGCACATAAGTCCAACCGGAGTATAGAGAATACCTTCGGTAATGCGCAACCTCTGGTTAGCGTAAAGTTGCGTTACGTTGCGTTCTTGTTACACCTGCCACTCATAAAGGTTTGACTTTTAACACACCAAGCAGTCGATCTAGCGATCCGATCAACGCATCGGGTGTGTCGTCGTTCAGGAGGGTGAAATCCGCCATCGCGATCGGTCCGCCCTTCTCGATGTTTTCGATCTCGTTGTAATCGCGCTGTTCGGCTTCGGCGCGGGTAAGCGGACGATCAGGACGGTCAGCCAAGCGTTGATAACGTAGTTGGCGCGCACACGTGATCGCAATCACGATCAGGCTTTCGCCCCACTCTGCTTTGAGCGTTTTGTATTCGCTGAAGCTGTACAACCCATCAATAATGATGGTGTGACGCGTATTCAGCGCATCCTGCAAAATCGGCAGTGCGCGTTTGGCGATGGCGTCCATGCCTTCCAACGCGCGAAATTCTTCGCGAACGACTTTTTCGTTCACCGGGTTGATCGCTTGTCCCCGGCGCACGACTTCATTGACGACAATGCTGCCGAATCGAAATTGAAAATAGCCTAAGGTCTGTAAATGCGCCGCGCATAACGACTTTCCCGCGCCGGGCATTCCGACAAGCGCCAGAATGCGCGGCGGTGCTTCAATGGTCACAATACGATCCTCACTACGAATCTTCCGCAGGCAAAACAGGCGCATTATAGCACCCCCGGCGTGTTATAATTCGGGACATGTCGACTCAGAATCTGCCCAACCCTTATCACCACGATTATGGTGATGACGTAGAAACCGCTCCGTTCGCGGGTCGCGCCGATACCCTCGCGCGGATTTATCGTCATCTCGCACGCTCGGATGCCAACGGCGCGCTTTGCATTCTTGGCAGACGGCATATTGGCAAAACCGCCCTGCTGCATGCTGCCCGCGCTTTGTTCACAGAATCGCATCTTGGGGCGTATATCTCGCCGCGCGCCGTACCGATCACAGATGAAACCGATTGGCTGCTGACATGGGCGCAAACGGTGACATCTTCCCTGATCAGCGCTGGATACACGACAACCCGCTTGAACGAACTCCCGCCGCCAGAGGGTGATGTGCGCGTGTGGTTTGAAAAAACATTTCTTCCCGCCATTCTGGGAGCGCTGCGCGGAACACGCCGCCTGTTATTTGTGGTCGATGACGGTGACGAATGGCTGCATGCGATTCGCTCCGGTACGCTTCCGGCAGACAGCATCAGCTACACCAATTCGCTGATCGGCAGAGCAGATCACCCGATTGATGTGATCATTGCGCTTGGTTCGGAATACGAGCATCAACTTCCGGCATTTGCGCCGCTTGTTTCGGTGACAAATGTAATCCGTTTGCGAGCGCTCACCCGCCCGGATGCAGAATGGCTTCTGCGTGAACCCGTCCGTGCCTCGTATGAAGTGGCAGACAGCGCAATCAATGCCGCGCTTGTTGCAAGCGGCGGCGCACCGGGGTTGCTTCAGCAGTTCGGTTATTTGATGTATCGCAAATGGTCGATCAACAGTGTTCACAGCGAAATGACCGCCGAGGACATCAAGGCGATGCTGCCGACGGTATACGCCTACGGCGAACGCGATTATGCCGAATTGTGGCACGGATTAAACACCAACGAGCGCTTGACCCTGACCGCGATCAGCAGCATTACCCAGAGTGACCCCGGCACGCCGATCACCGCAGAACGGATCGAAAG
>CALBRY010000432.1 GCA_937927665.1 uncultured Chloroflexota bacterium | reverse complement strand
CTCAAGCTGCATCAGTGCGGCTTGCCCAAGACGATGGCGCTGGAGCTTTACCGCCCCTTCGTGATCAGCCGCCTTGTGCGCCACAACTACGCCAGCAATGTGAAGGGCGCGAAGCGCATCATTGAGCGCGAAAAGCCGGAAGTTTGGGAAGTGCTGGAAGAGGTGATCAAGGAACGTCCTGTCCTCCTCAACCGCGCCCCCACCCTGCACCGACTCGGTATTCAGGCATTTGAGCCGCAGTTGGTCGAAGGCAAGGCGATCCAGATTCACCCGTTGGTCTGCGCGGCGTTCAACGCTGACTTTGACGGCGACCAGATGGCGGTTCATGTGCCGTTGAGCGATAAGGCGGTTCAGGAAGCGCGTGAGCTGATGCTCAGTACGCGCAACTTGCTCAAGCCTGCTGACGGTCAGCCAATCGTCGCCCCCGCCAAAGATATGGTGTTGGGCATGTACTACCTGACGATGGACCCGACGGTTGAACTGATCACACTGCCGGAACGCGCCGACGATTTCCGCCGTATGGAAACGATCATCGGCAATCGGAATGTGAAGGTCGGTATCGCCCACCGCAGCAACGGTTATTACTTCGCTCTCCAGCATGAGATTCCCGGCACGGTGGTCTTCGAAGATACGATCGAAATCAACGAGCAGGGGCGCAAGAAGGTAACGGAAAGCGCGATCGAACGCACGATCCGCGCCGTGACCGATGGCGAAGTCGACTGCATGCTCGCCAATACGTTCGAAATGCGGAAACTGCTCAAGAAGACGAAGCGCACGGGTAAACTCGTGTTCGCCAACTTGACCGAACGCCGCATGGTTGTCGATATTGACGAGGTGGAATACCTGTACAATCTCGGCTTGGTCAAGCTCCACACGCCGATTCTGCTCCAGAACTACTATGATACCCGTCCGCCGCAGGATGAACCCGAACCGACAACGGTCGGGCGCGCGTTGTTCAACCGCATCCTGCCCGACGAAATGCGCTATATGCAGGAGACGATGGGCAAGAAGGGGTTGCAGACCCTTGTCGCGACTGCCTACCAGAAGATCGGTTCTGAACGTACGACCGATGTGGTAGACGCGATTAAAGACCTCGGCTTCTACTATGCGACGATTTCCGGCACGACGATCGCGGTCACTGACCTGACGATCCCCGATGAGCGCAACGGCATTCTGCAAGCCGCTGAAGATACGGTCGAACGTGCTGAGAAAGACTTCCGGCGCGGTTTGATGACCGAAGACGAGCGCTACCAGCGCACGATTGACGTGTGGAACCGTGCAAAAGATCAACTGCAAGACCTGATCCAGCGCACGCTCAACCCGTTTGGTCCAATCGCGGTTATGGCGCTTTCCGGCTCGACAAAAGGCGGTTTCGGTCCGATCACGCAGCTTGCGGGCATGCGCGGTTTGATGGCTGACCCGTCCGGTCGCATCATCGACCTGCCGATCCGCAGTCACTTCCGCGAAGGGTTGACGGCGCTCGAATACTTCATCTCGACGCACGGCGCGCGTAAAGGTTTGGCGGATACGGCGCTTCGTACTGCCGACGCGGGGTATCTCACTCGCCGTCTGGTGGACGTGGCACAGGATATGATCATCAACCGTACCGACTGCGGCACCGAAGCGGGCATCTGGGTCAAGCGCTCGGATGATGTTGCAGGACAGACGATTTACGAACGTATTCTGGGGCGATGCGCGGCGAGCGATACGTATGACCCGGAGACGGGCGAACTGATCGTCGCACGCAACAGCTTGATCGACGAAGAAAACGGTCAGAAGATTCAGGATAGCAAGCTTCAAGAAATGCACGTCCGCAGCCCCATGACGTGCGCGCTGATCCATGGCATCTGCGCGCTGTGCTACGGTCGTGACCTCGGTCGCGGCGAAATGGTCGAGATCGGGACGGCAGTCGGCATTATCGCGGCGCAGTCGATCGGTGAGCCGGGTACTCAGCTTACGCTCCGTACCTTCCACACCGGTGGTACGGCTCAGGCGTCGGGCGACATCACCAGCGGTCTACCGCGCGTGGAAGAAATCTTTGAAGCGCGCAAGAAGCCGAAGGGCGAAGCCGTTGTCACCGATATTTCCGGCACGCTGCGGCTGGTTAAGAAAGAAGGCGTGCGCGTCGCGGTCGTCGTCAACAGCGAAGTGGTGAACGAGGAACATGATATTCCCGCCGGTTGGACGGTGATGGTTGAAGAAGACCAGAACCTCAACGCTGGCGCGATCCTCGCACTAAACGAAGACACGGGCGAGAAGATCGTCACCCGCATGAACGGGATCGCACACGTCGAAGCGCGCAAGATTTATCTGCGCTACGAAACCCGTGAAGAAGCGGAATATCCGATCCCGTCGAGCGCGCGTTTGCTCCCCGGCATCGAAGACGGTACGCATCTGTATCCCGGTCAGCAGTTGACCGAAGGATCGAAGAACCCGCACCGTATTCTGCGTGTACAAGGCGCGGATTCGTGCGCGCTTTACCTGCTGACAGAAGTTCAGAAGGTGTACCGCGCGCAAGGTGTGAACATCGCCGATAAGCACTTCGAGATCGTGATCCGCAAGATGCTTTCGCGCGTTCAGATCACCAAGAGCGGCGACAGCGGCGTTCTGCCGGGCGAATTGATCGACCGCTTGCAGTTGATCAACATGAACGACATCATGATCGCACAGGGTCAAGACCCGGCGGCGGGTGTGCCGATTCTGCTCGGCGTAACCAAAGCGGCGCTCAGCACAGACAGCTTCCTTTCGGCGTCGAGCTTCCAGCACACGATCCGCGTGCTGGCGGGTGCGGCAATCGAAGGCAAGCTGGATAAGCTGTACGGCTTGAAAGAGAATGTCATCATCGGTAAGCTGATCCCGGCGGGAACAGGCTTCCACACGTATCAGGATCGTGAATTGGTCGCACCGCACACCTCGCTTGAACTGCAAGGGGCGCTCGATGTGACGGCGGAACTGGTCGAAATTGATGGCGACGATGACGAACCCCGCGAACGTCGCGGCAAGAAGGACAACGACGACGACGATTGATTAAGCCGCCGTTGTGAGATGAATTAGAAAGGGCGCTCCCGCACGATGGGGAGCGCCCTTTTTGTTTAGGTGACGGCTATTCCGGCTGCGGGGGCTGATGCAGCGCGATGCGGTTGCCTTCCGTGTCCATCACAATCGCCATATACCCTTGCGGCGGGATCGCAGTCTTTTCCTGTACGATGGTGGCGCCGGCTGCTTGTGCGCGCACAAGGCAACCATCCAGATCAAAGCTGGCATTCAGGTAGATCAACGTGCCATTCGCACCGCCGGGGGTCAGATGATCGCTTTGAACGAGCGCCCCACCGACACCATCTTCGCTCGACGGAAGGAAGCCATGCGGCATCCCGGCAAACTCACCTTTACCAACTGGCTTGTTGAGCATGGCGCTGTAGAAAGCAATTGCGCGATCGATGTCGCGCACGGGGATTTCAAACCAGTTAATCGCGTTGAGAATTGTCACGTTGTTTCGCTCCTTGTTGAAGTCATTGTTACCTTCTACAGGTTATCAAGAGCGTGTGACACCATTATGTCAGCAGTGAATCAAGGTGATTGATAGAGTTTTATGATCGACTGTGCGGCTGTGATCATCTCTTCAATTAAAGACTCTGGCTCAAGGACACGCACTTTGTCACCCCATCCGATCAACCAGCGGATCACGTCCTCGGTTGTGCGAACACCAAGTGTCAGATACAAGCCCTCGGGCAGCAATTCCTGTTCCAAAACGTAGAAGTTCCGCTCCTCCAGCACCCAACGCGCCACAGAAGGATCGAATACCACGCGAATCGTGTGATTGATCGTGCGCGGTGGGGTTTGTTGTACATCATAATCAGGCTGACGCGAAAATATGTCTGCCAGCACGGTCAGCTTGTCGATGCGCTCTAAGCGAAATGTGCGCATATCGCAGCGCAAATGACAGTACCCGGTCACATACCATGTTGTCCCGACATGAATTAACCCATGCGGATCAATATCCCGGATGCGTCCTTCTTCGCCTTCGGAAAAGCGCTTCTGATACACCAAGCGAATTGTCCTACGTTCCAAAATTGCGCGGCGTATCTGCTGAAGAAAGGTTACCAGATGCGGCTCATCCATCGATTGCATCGAAACAAACCGCAGCGATGTCCTCAAGTCGGCAACTTGAGTTTTCAAACGTTCCCCAAGAACGGCATCAATCTTGTGTGCGCTCGATTCAGCGGCGCGGCGGTACTGCTCGTCGAACTGCCGCGCAACCGATGCTGCGCCAAGGATGAGGATGATCGCTTCATCAGCGGTGAAGTGAAGCGGCGGTAGAAAATAGCCGGGATCGAGCGAATAGCCCTGCCCCGGCTGCGAGATCACCGGGACACCGCTCTCCATTAAGGCGAGCATGTCCCGGTATATGGTGCGCTTGCTGATCTCAAAGTATTCGGCAAGGTCTTCGGCGCGCTGCCAACCCTTCGCCTGTAATCGTAACACGATCGCCAACAGCCGATCGGTGCGGTTCACGCTGCACCTCTGAATCAGCCCAAGCCGGGAATCGGGGATGGCGGCACACCGCAAAAATCAGGGAGCTGTGTATCGGCGCGCACGGCGTCGTACAGCATCCAATAAAGCGGGCGCTCGGTGCGGTTGGGGCTGCCCAACTGAAGCTGACAGCCTTCACCGGGGACTAAGAGGCTGTAGGCGATCCGTTCATCACGGTTTTCGACCAGCCCGAATAAGGTCGCGAAATTGAGATTCCACAACATGACCGGACCCACATAGCCGGATTCCTGCGCGATCTGCATGGCGCGGATGGTGTAACCTGCCTGCGTCCATTTGTCGTTAAAGCGCATCCATGCACTGCCCTCTGGCGGATCGCCGGGGAAGCTGTCCCATGTGGCGTAGCCAAATTCGGTAATCCACATCTGATTGCCTTCGTCACCATTGGCTATCATGATTTCGCGGTAGGAGCGCATGGTTTCGGCAAAGAAGAAATGCGGGTTTTCATCCCAGCCGCGTGTGCCGCAGCACAAGGCATCGGGCGAATTTCCCCAACTGTAGGGGTGAATGCCGATGATCACATCGTTGTACGCACCAAGCCCGGCGGCATACATTTGACGTAAATACTCGGTATCATCGACCGAAATGCCGCCGTTGTTGCCCGTTGGGGCAAGTCCGGCGGTGATGATGGGGATCGTCGAGGAATAAGCACGGAGCGCATCATATGCGGGGGCGAATAACTGCATATAGCCCGCGCCAGAAAACGGAAGTGCGCCCTGCCATTCGCGGATCAGATTGGGTTCGTTCCAGATTTCGACCGCATCGATATAATCGCCCAGCACATCCCGCATCTGATCGGGGTTGACTTCCCGCAGTAGGATTGTGAGAAAATTGGCAAGATCAGCCGGATTATCAGGCGGTCCGTCTTCGGTCTGGTTCGAACGCGCCCATCCCGGCGCTTTAACGACACTCGCCAGCACGGAGAATCCGCGCCGATTCGCGTCTTCAAGGTACTGTTCGACGCGGCGGAAGAAATCATTGCCGAACTCGTCGCGGTTGTTCGGCTGCATCTCGCGCCACGGAATCTGCACCTTGACCCACTCAATCCCGAGCGTCTCAATGCGTCCCATCGCATCCTGCCAATCGGATTGTGATAGATTTATGTCCAATTGGATGCCGATACGGTTTGGATCAAGCGTTGGGATGACGACCGCCGCACCGCTGGGAGCGGTGGTCGGCTCAACAGGTGCAGAGCCTTCGGGGGTGATCGTCTCTCCGGCTGGTAATCCGCTCGGTGAAGGCGTATAAGTCGATGGTGGGACATAATCCGGTCCGACGATCGCGCCACGCCACGTTACACTCGGCGCGATCGTACCGGTCGCGGGAAGTGCCGTAGGCGTCAAGGTTGGGGGTGGAAGCGCTGCAACCTCTGTAGACGGTTGAGCGGCTTCGGGCGTATTCGTCGCCAGCGTAAGTGGTTCTTCAGTCGGGATGAACGTCGCCGTCATATAAACGACGATTGGGGTTGGCGGCATGCAGGAAGTCAGCAGCACCGCCCCCAAGAACAAGCTGATCAGCAGGAGAAGTTTTCGTGTCATCATGGCGCGCATACTACCACAAGTGGGCGACAACTGCACGAAAAATCGGACAAGCGTAGAGTTTCGGATCATGGTATAATGCGAACAAGCGTTCACTCTTTTACCGACAACGCACCTATGTTAGCATGGAGTGGTTATTTTCCATTCCTTCTTTGTCAGGAAACCGCATGACTCTTGGAACCGTGCGCCAAATCAACATCGATCAGGAGATGCGCGAAGCGTATCTCGATTATGCGATGAGCGTTATCGTCGCCCGCGCGCTCCCGGATGCGCGTGATGGGTTGAAACCTGTTCATCGGCGCATACTTTACGCTATGCACGACATGGGTGTGCGCGCGAATACGCCGTACAAGAAATGTGCCCGTATCGTCGGGGAAGTGTTGGGGAAATATCACCCACACGGCGATTCGGCAGTGTATGAAGCGCTCGTCCGGCTGGCGCAAGATTTTTCGATGCGCTATATGCTGATCGACGGGCAGGGGAATTTCGGCAGCGTTGATGGTGACGGCGCGGCAGCGATGCGCTACACCGAAGCGCGCATGGCGACGATCGGCGGGGAACTTCTCACCGATATCGACCGTGAAACCGTCGATTTTGTCGATAACTTTGACAGCACGCTGCAAGAACCCGCTGTGCTTCCGTCATCGATCCCGAATTTGCTCGTCAACGGCTCATCGGGGATCGCCGTCGGGATGTCCACGAATATTCCGCCGCACAATCTGGGTGAAGTCGTCGATGCGCTCGTTTATATGCTGAAGAATTGGCAGGCGCTCGAAGACATCGCGATTCAGGACTTGATGCAGTTTGTCAAAGGACCTGACTTCCCCACCGGCGGATTGGTCTATCGTCATGCGGATGGCGCGGGAGATATCGACTTTGACGACTCGCTGATTGCGGCTTACGCAACCGGACGCGGCAAAATCACGATGCGCGCACGATGCCATGTCGAAGATATGGGGCGCGGGAAATCACGCATCATTGTGAGCGAACTGCCGTATCAAACGAATAAGTCAACGTTGATCGAGCGGATCGCGTATCTCGTGCGTGAGGGCAGAATCGAAGGCATCGCGGATTTGCGCGACGAAAGCGACCGTCAAGGGCTGCGACTGGCGATTGAGCTTCAACGCGGCGCGGATGCTGCCGAAGTGCTGACGCATTTGTTCCGGTTAACACCGCTTCAGGAAACCTTCAGCATTATCATGCTGGCATTGGTCAACGGCGAACCGCGCTTGTTGAGCATCAAACAGGCGCTCAAGGTTTATCTTGATCACCGTCTGGAGGTGGTGCGCCGCCGCAGCGAATATGATCTCAGACGTGCGCGCGAACGTGCTCATATCCTCGAAGGCTTGCTCAAGGCGTTGGAAACACTGGATGCGGTGATCACGATCATTCGTGGATCGCGCACCGCCGACAGCGCCCGTAATAACCTGATCAAAGCGCTTGGTATTGACGCAATACAGGCGAATGCGATTCTTGAGCTTCAGCTTCGCCGCCTTGCCGCGCTGGAGCGCAAGAAGATCGACGAGGAATTTGACGAGAAGCAAAAGATAATTACTTATCTGACGGATCTGCTCTCGCACCCTGAGAAAGTCCGCTCCGTAATCGCCGAAGAACTGACGGCGATGAAGAATACCTACGGCGATCCGCGCCGGACGATGATTCTCGACAGCACCGCTACGAAGGTCACGAGCGCCGATCTGCTCACGCCGCAGGAAGACACATGGGTGACACTAACGGCGGCGGGGAGACTCGGTCGCACATTTGATTCAAGTGTGCCGAGCCTGCCATCGGAGATCGAGAACGGCGGGACACCGCGCTTTATTCAACAGACGACAACCGCTGAAGTGATGTATTTGTTCTCGGCAGATGGCTTCTGTGCGACCGTTCCTGTTCAGCAAATCCCACAGGTGAATGATCCCGCAGAAGGAACGCCGTATGATGACATTTCCGCCTATAAGGGCAGTGGTCAGCGGATAACGGCGGCGATCGCTCTGCCTTCGCGCCTTGAGACGGGCTATCTATTCTTCGCCACACGCGGCGGTGAGGTCAAACGCTTACGCACGGAGGACTTACCCGGTTTGCGCTCGGATGTGTTCAAAGTGATGGACATTGAACCGGGGGATACGCTGGGATGGGTATTCCCGACATTTGGCGAAAATGAAGTTATTCTCGTCACACAACAGGCTCAGGCGATCCGCTTTAAAGAAGCGGATGTACGCCCAACCGGGCTTGGCGCGGGCGGGATGCGCGGCATCAAGCTGAACGATGAGACGGATCAGGTGGTCACAGGAGCGTTGATCGAGGGGGCGTGTGTGCTGCTGACGATCACCGATGATGGGCTTGCCAAGTCAACAGCGCTGAGTGAGTATCCAATACAGGGACGCGCCGGAATGGGCGTTCAAACCATGAAATTGACGGCAGACAGTAAGGGAATCGCGGCGGCGGTCGTCACCCACGCGGATGAATCACTGATCGTCTTGACCACCGCGCATCGCGGCAAGGTGATCAAGGGGAGCGCCGCGCCAAACGGCAAACGCGCCAGCAAAGGCGATTTCATTTTCTCGGTGCAAGATGGGGAACAGGTGAGCGCAATCGTCAAATGGATGCCGCACCTTGTAATCCCCGAAACTGTCGTGAGTACCGAAGAACCCACACCAGCCGGATGATCCGGCTAGCTAGAAAGTGACTGCTCAATCTGCGCGGCAAGGTCGCGCAGATTCGCGCCGGGGGCGAGATCAAGCGTTGAGCGGAGTTCAGCTTCAAGGCGGCGGAACACATCGAGCGCCTCGGCAGGTCGGTTTAGATCGTTGTACAAGCGCATGATGTGATAAACGACGTCTTCACGCTGAGGCGCAAGTCCTGACGCTTGAAGCATCAGCCCCAGCGCCCCCGATTGATCGCCTAACTGCTCGGTCATGCGGGACTGCACTACCAGCGCTTCGCTGTACATCTGGCGAAGATCAGCGCGGCGGCGTTCCGCCCACAACATATCGACCGATGTCAAAAAATCGCGGCGATACAGCATGAGTGCCTGCTGTGCCGTCTCTGCCGCTTGTTGAAGCGACATCACGGCGCTATCCTGCAAAAGCTGTGTAAACATCGAAACATCATAGCTCAGGTGAATACTGCGCGAGATGTAGTAAAACCCGGCTTCGTACTTGGTCAAATCCATGCCCAACACTTCGCTGATCTTGCGCTTGGTGACATGGAATACATTGGTCGCTTCGCGGACGGGCAAGTTCGCCCAAAATGTTTGAAAGATTTCGCCGCGTGTGACCATGCCGCGATCCACTAAGAAGAAAAACAACGCACGCGGCAGCACGCCATCCCAATTGACAATATCTTTGCCCTCAAGTTGAACCCGCCCCTCACCGAAGGCGCGCACCTCTAGGAGTGTGCCGCTTGCCGGGTTGCGCTGTGCGTAATCCCACAACATGAGCGTATCCGACACGGGCAGAAAACGGGTGATCAGGCGCACGCTTGCGTCTTGCAGCGGAATCGCACTCGCTGAACGGGTGAAAACGATGATCCGCCCGGTAAACTGCTGAAGCAGGCTTCGAATGAAGGCATCCATCGCCTGTGGACGCGCCCGATCCAGTTCGTCACAAATCACGGAGGCGAAGCCATCGAGCGCGCGTTTATCCGCGTGCGATGCCGCCGCTTCCATCAGTTGATCTTTCAGATCATCCGCGCCTAAATCAGATCCCTCAAAGCGCACATACAGCGCGTCATCAAGCATCACCGAAAGCAGGGTGTGCTGATGCAAGAAATTGGGGTGGATAATCACCAAACGTACTTCTGGCGGAAATGCTTTGAGCTGCTTAAGCGCAAGTTGGCGAACGGACAGGTTCATACGATGCTCCCGAATGAGCAAATACGACAGAATTACGCCGTCCTAGAACCTTAGCGTAAGTAAGGCGGCAGTGCCTCTATATTCATCCGTTTTGGGCTTCTGCGCAAGCGGGAACTATACCCTGCGGCGACATATTTATACAGCATGGCGCCGCCGTGCTTCCACGACTTGATCCACATTTTCGAGCCGACCGAGGATGCGCGTTAGCTGCTGCATATCTGCTAGTTCCATCGTCAAGTACAGTGTTGCGATGTTGTGCTTCGTCTTGACGTTCACTTCTGACATATTGACCTGCTCATCGGCGATGACGGTGCTGATATCGCGCAGAAGTCCTTCTCGATCATACGCGATCACTTCAACAGGAACGCTGTAACGTTCTTCTTTGTCGAGCAAGCCCCATGAGACGGCGATCAATCGTTCCGGTTCGTGGGTGATGTTCGGGCAATCGACCCGATGCACGCTGACCCCGCGCCCACGTGTGACATATCCGGTAATCGGATCGCCGGGGACAGGATTACAACAGCGGGCAAAGGTATACAGCAATCCGTTTGTACCCGCGACGCTCATGCCTGTTGAGCCGCCGCTGGTCGCACGCGCAGGACTCGCCTTGAGTGTTTCTTTGGAGCGCGCTTCTTCGTCTTTGCGCTCCTGCTCCAAAATACGGTTCGCAATCTGCGCCCCGGTAATATCGCCCGCGCCAACCGCAGCGAGAAAATCATCCAGCTTATCGTAATTGAACCAATTCGTGATCGTCTCGTACGACATTGATCCGAGTACGCCAAGGCGCTTGAGTTCGCGCTCCAACACATCACGCCCGCTGGCGATATGTTTATCGCGGTTCTGCTTTCGGAAGTAGTAGCGTATCTTGGACTTTGAACGGGTGGTGTGAACATAGCCTAAATCGGAATTCAACCAGTCGAGGCTGGGTCCGCCGCGCTTCTCCGTCTGAATTTCGACCTGATCGCCCATCTGCAAAACATAGTTCAGCGGGACGGTGCGACCGTGGATTTTCGCACCCCGGCAGCGATGACCGAGGTCAGTATGAATGTGATAGGCAAAATCGACCGGGGTTGAGCCTTTCGGCAGATCAATGATGTCGCCCTTCGGGGTGAAGGCGTACACCCGATCCTGAAACACCTCGGTTTTCATCGTCGCCACAAACGATGCCGGGTCTTTTTCTTCGGGTCCAAACTCCATGAGGCGGCGCAGATAGCTTAGGCGGCGCTCGAAGGCTTCATCGCGCTTGCCTTTGCTGCCTTCTTTGTAACGCCAGTGCGCCGCGATTCCGTATTCGGCGTGTTCGTGCATATCCCATGTGCGGATTTGCACTTCCAACGTCTTACCGGATGAATCGACAACGGAGGTATGTAAGCTCTGGTAAAAATTATCTTTTGGCGCGGCAATATAATCGTCAAATTCACCGGGAATGGGACGCCACAGGTTATGCACCACGCCCAGCACAACGTAACACTGAGGGATATCGTCCACAATCACGCGGACGGCGCGCACGTCATAAATCTTGGCGAAATCGACGCGCTTACGCTCCATTTTCTTGTAAATGCTGTAGATGTGTTTCGGGCGTCCGCTGATGGTCGCGCCTGTGATGTTGTACTTGGAGAGTTCTTTTTTCAGCGTATCGGTAACTTGGGCGATATAGGTTTCGCGGTCGGTGCGGCGCTCATCCAATTGAGCGGCGATCACCTTGAATTTATCGGGGTGGAGATACCGGAAACTCAGGTCTTCCAATTCCCATTTGATCTGCCAGATTCCGAGACGGTTCGCAAGCGGCGCGAAAATATCGAGCGTCTCTTGTGCGATGCGCTGCTGCTTCTCCACGGGCATATAACCGAGCGTCCGCATGTTGTGGAGACGATCCGCCAGCTTGACAATCATCACGCGCACATCGTCGCCCATCGCCAGCGCCATTTTGCGGATGTATTCGAGTTCGCGCGCGTCTTTGGCGCGTACCGTGCCATCCGCGCCGGTTTTGGGCAGAATCTTGAGCTTGGTCACCCCATTGACGATATCGGCGACGTCTTTACCAAACTCGACACGCAGTTCGTCGTAGGTGATCGGTGTATCTTCGAGGAGATCGTGCATCAGCGCGGCGGCGATTGCTTCCGCATCCAGCCGCATTTCTGCAAGCATCTGTGCGACCGCTACACAGTGCGTGAAATATGGCTCACCACTCTTGCGGAATGCGCCTTCGTGCGCTTTTTCTGCCCTATGATAGGCGCGTTCAATTAACAGCCGATCACTTGGGGAAAGATCCGGCAGCGCCTCAACCAATGATGAGAGACTCAGGCTTGCGACGTTTGTATGATTCATCGATTTGCGGCTGCACGATTTGTCGAAACGTTAACCTATTGTACCCCAATTTAGACAAGAGATAACATCCGCTCGTGCCAGAAATCGGTATAATTCAATCCTTCGTTTTTGTTGACTGGAGTTCACCGTGTCGGAGTTGCTTTCTGTTCCCGATGCGCTCGAAAAAATCCTCGAAGGCTTCACCCGTCTCCCGTCCGAGCGAGTCACACTTGAGCAAGCGTTAGGGCGTGTGCTGGCAGAGGATATTCTCGCGCCGATCAGCCTGCCCCCGTTCGCCAATTCGAGCATGGATGGGTTTGCCGTGCGCGCCGCCGATATCCGCAGCGCATCGGCAGATGCTCCGGTGCGGCTGCGCGTGGTCGGTGATATTCCCGCCGGAATCGCTCCCGCGTTCGTCGTTCAAGCGGGTGAAGCGGCGCGCATCATGACAGGTGCGATGCTGCCAGAAGGCGCGGATGCGGTCATTCCGGTTGAGGATACCGATACCGAATGGTCAGCCGGGGATCATGTCGCGCTGCCCGATTCGGTCGGCATGCTGAAGGCTGTCAAACGCGGCGATTATGTCCGCCCTATCGGTGAAGATATGCAGGCGGGTGAGGTGCTGCTCACCGCTGGAACGCTGATCCACCCTGCCGCGCTTGGTGCGCTGGCGGCGCAAGGAATCGCCCAGATCGCGGTCATCCGTCAGCCGCGTGTGGCGCTCATCAGCAGCGGTGATGAGCTTGTCGCAGTCGATCAACCGCTTGCGCCGGGGAAAATCCATAACGTCAATGCTTACACGCTGGCGGGATTGATCGCACAATACGGCGGGATCGTGTTCACTGTTCCCGCTGCACGCGATCAACGCGAGGATGTGCGGCGCGCATTTCAAGCGGCGCTCGATTGGCACGCGGATGTCATCGTGAGTTCGGCGGGTGTTTCGGTTGGCACGGCGGATCTGGTGCGCGGTGTGATGGAAGAAATGGGCGAGATCAACTTCTGGCGGATCAATTTGCGCCCCGGAAAGCCGCTCGCGTATGGTCAAATCGGCGGCGTGCCATTTTTCGGCTTGCCGGGTAATCCTGTCAGCGCGATGGTGACGTTCGATGTGTTCGTGCGTCCGGTTTTGCTCAAGGTGAGCGGACGCACTGACCAGCCGCATACGGTCATGGCGGCGTTAGGCGAACGCCTGACGAGCGATGGGCGGCGCAGCTATATTCGTGTTACACTTCAGCGCACAGCAGATCGGTGGGTCGCTCACTCAACGGGGACGCAGAGTTCAGGTGCAATTTCCTCTATGGTGAAAGCGGATGGTCTGCTCATTTTGCCCGAAGGCGTCACCGATGCCGCCGAGGGAGACGTATTTCAAGTTCGTGTACTGCGTTTACCTGAATAGTCAAGGAAGTATTGATGTCCGCAACCACCCAACGCGGTTCTCGTATCAGTCTACGCGGAATAGCGGTAGTTCTCGTTTTATGTGCGCTGGTCGTCACAGGCTATATGAGTTTCCAGAAACTCACAAACCAACAGCTTCAATGCGCGGAAGAAGGGCTTTTTAACTGCTCCCTGCTGGAAAACAGCGCATGGGCAGAACTCACGCTGAGTCCTAGTATTCGCATTCCCACCGCGCTGCTCGGCTTTTTGACTCATGTTACCCTGCTGACGATCCTGCTGTTGGAAAATCGGATCGGCTTGCTGCGGGATTGGGGCAAGGTGCTGATGTTCGGGATCACCTTGTTTGGTTTCCTGTATCACTGCTATCTGACGTTTTATGTCTCTATCGTTGTATTCGGCGCGCTGTGCCCGTACTGCTTGACCGCCCATGTGATCATGACCCTGCTGTTGATCATCTCCGGTATCCGGCTGTATCAGAGCTACCGCGTTCCTGCATCCGAATAGTGCTGTATCCACACAAAAGAAAAAGCGCTCTTTCGAGCGCTTTTTGATTCCTAGCATATCTAAAAATTAAACTTGAGGCGGTTCGTGAGCCGCCTCAAGTTTGGCTCTAGCGACCGCCGCGCAGCGTACGATCATAAATATCATCATACTCACGCTGACGATTGCGCTTATCGCCCTTCTTCTCGCCACGGCGTTTGCGATCGTCTTTACCGCTCCAACGACGATCTTCAAATTCCGGTTCGGGGAAGTCTTCGCCGCTCGCCTTGTATGCCTTGCGGAAAGCAAGTTCCATGGCGTTCGGAACGTGTTCTTCCGGCTCATCCGGCACAACCTTGACAGGTTCGGGCGGGGCTTCCAACGCCTTGATGCTCAGATCGATACGGCGCTTTTTGCGGTTGACCTTGATCACGGAGGCGGTGACTTCATCACCTTCCTTGACCACATCACCGGGAGACGCGACATAGCCATTCGCCATTTCGGAAACATGGATCATGCCGGGACGTTCTGCGCCAAAATCAACAAATGCGCCGAACTTTTCCAGCTTGACCACGCGACCGGTGACCGTCATGCCTTCCTTGATGTCATCCCACGACATCGCGGCAGGTTTCTGGAGCGAAAGGGCGATGCGCCCCTGTACCGGATCAATGCGGAGGACGAACACGGAGATTTGATCGCCCGTATTCACGACATCTTCGACATTACGAACCGGCTGACCCAACTGCGAAATATGCAGCAGACCATCCGTGCCAATGCCGACATCTACGAACGCCCCGTAAAGCTCAATGCGCTTTACTTTGCCCTTCAGTTCCATACCGACGCGCAGATCGTTGATCGATGTTGGCGATGCAACAGCATGCACAACCTCGGCAACTACTTCGGTATTCACTTCTGCATTCACTTCAGTGTTTTCGGTATTCAGTTCCGTCATTCCTCTAGACTCCTTCAACTGGCGGCGGTTTATGCGCGCCCGTTGAAGGCGCCTTCCGCCGGAAAATGATGTTGTTCTCGTTGAAAATCCCGGTTAGCTCCCTGCTGTAGCTTCAGCAGTTGCGTCCGTTTCGGGTTGCCCCGTGCTTGCTTCCGGCGTCGGTTCATCGGCTGCACCTTCACTGGTCGTTTCAGGCGTTCCGTCGCGGCTTGGTTCATCGGTCGCACCCGGTTCAGCGGTTGCGCCTTCAGGCGTAAGTGTAATGCTTGGTGTCACCTCGAATGTGCCTTCTGGGCTGTATTCGGTGTACGAAGCAAAGCCTGTCCATGCATGCAAGTTGCTTGTGGAGATGAGCAACTCCATATCGTCCTGAGTCATATACAGGACGCCGATTATTTCGCTGATTTCCGAAAGTGAGGCGGTATTTCCGGCGACGAACGCGTAAATCACCATCGGCGTTTCAGGATAAATCAGATTGATAATCGCTTGATCGCCCGAAAATTCTGTACTGAGTGCATAGGTGGGTTCACCATGTACTTCGAACAGTTCTCCGAGTGATACTTCTGGCGCGATTCGCACGAAAACCAGATCGACAATTTCACCGTTTCCGCTGTACATCTGACAGCATCCGGGTGTGCCGCCGCGCTGCTGCCATTCAGCAACCCGCGCCGCGCTTTCTTCATCCTGCTGCTGGGTGACGTTTTCAAGTCCAGCATCATCTTCCAAAATCGTGAGCGCATCACTCCACACGGTTTCTCCCGGTGTAATGCCGCGCCAGCACGGAGCAGCACACGGTTCGCCCGTGAGCAAGCTGGTATCCTGCAAGAGATTGGGATCGCGCAAAGCCGGAGCGCTGCACCCAGACAGCACAATAAGCGTTGCTAGAGCAGCGAGGCTCAACAGCGGGAGGCGAAATTTCATGGGCATGTCGCTTTCATCACGGATGTGTCTTGAGCGGCTAGATTAGAACATGGAGCAGCGATTCAAGCTGCTGCCCCATGTTTACTTTCGATTAGGATTTCAGTTAAGCTGCGTCAGCGTTACAGAGTAGGTGCCAGTTGTACCGCCGTATAACGCGCCGAAGTGTGTCGCTATGATAATGTACTGTCCGGTTTCTGGCAAGGTTAGATTGGCGATGAAGGAGTTTCGATTTTCACCGGGAACCGTATCATCGTTTTCTGCAATCAGATTTCCGAACGGACCTACCAAATACAGCGCCGGATCAAGCGTGCCGCTGGTGCCATTCATGGCGATAGAGATCAGGTCACCTGCCGCCGCATTGAAGATATACAGGTCAAACTTGTTATCCTGTGTGATGCTGCCATTGACCGGTATACCCGCTGTCACAGGAACTGCGTTTTCGATTTCCGCCTGATACGGGAGTGATGTTAGCCCGCTGATGATGCCGCCATCGCTCAAGACGATCGTACCATCGGGGTTCAGCGTAAAGCTGATCAGGTAACGTTCGCCCAGAATCGGCTCGGCGGAAACATTAAACACTTCTTGTCCGTTGTAGGTGGCAATCAAATTGAAGTTGGCGGCGTTCGCGGTGGTGCATTCGCTTTGGAACCACACTTCAATTTCGTAGATGCCCGGACGCGGTGCAGTGGGCCAATAGATATACGAGAACGGAGTCGAGGTTTCGGCGGCTACGCAGTTGACGTTGCCATCTGCTGCGAGCGTTCCGCCGCTGCGGGCAGTCGGCGAGTCATCGAAAACGGCATCCCCCGCCGGATCACGCACGAGGAGCTGAAGATCGTCATCGGTATCCCAGAGCAGCGTAAATTCAAGGATGCCGCGCGGCAGATTCAAGAATTCTTCCGGCAGACTGCTGGTTTGCGTGCTGAGGCTGAGGGTGTAATTGCCCTCTGTGCCGCCCACACGCTTCCCGTAACGTGTCGCCACGATCGTATATGTGCCGGGAACCGTCAACAGCGCGTTGCTGATCGCCGAGTCGGTATTGCCATCAACGGCATCGTCGTTTGAGCGGACGATGCTGCCCTGCGGGTCGAGCAGAAGCAGGAATGTATCCAAGCTGCCCGTCGTCGCATTCATGCTGATGGTGATAAATTCGTTCGCCTGCACCGTAAACGAGTAGGAATCATACGGGTTTTGTGTCGACAGCGCGCCATTGATCGCTGAACCGATGTTCAACGGGGTGGCACTCGCTACGATGCTCGCGGCGGTATCCGGCAGAATTTGATCGGCAACAACGCCGCTCAAGCCGCTGAAACCGGACGCGCCATCCGCGCGCACGACGAAGCTGGTCACGAACACCTGACCGGGCAGCAGTGTCCCGGAGGCTTCACCAATGCTCAGACCGTCCACTGTGGCGGCGACCGAGAATGTGACCGGGGTTTCGCCTTCGCAGCCCTGTTGATAATAAACGAGCACTTCATAGCTGCCCGTCGGAATGCCGCCGGGTGACCATGTGCCTGTTTCGACGGCGTTCGGGGTGGTATTCACGCAGCCCTGATTCACATTGGGACCGAGCGTGCCACCGCTGGCGGTGGTCGGCGTTTGGAAATACAGCGAACCGCCAATCGGATCGCGCACTTCGAGGTCAAGGTCGGAGATCGTTCCCCAACTCAGATTGACGACCATTCCGGTTGTTGTGAGAAGCTGTCCGCCCGATTCTGAGACGATGACTGTTGGCTCTTCGGTCGCAACAACCGGCACTTCTGGCGTGGCGACGACTTCGGTCGCTGCCTGCGTGCCCGCAATCGTGGCGGTGAGCGTAAATGGCACTGCCGCCGAGCTAGCGATACCCGCCGCCTTAAAGACGGTCACAAAATACGTTCCCGCGCTTAAACCGGCGCTGGTCAGCGTTACTTCACCGGAGACAGCTTCGTCGGATACCTGAGCGACCAAGTTTCCGGTCGCATCAGTGACGACGAGCGCCAGCGGAATCCCGAGGGTATTCGAGGCGGTCACGGTGAGGGAATCCCCTGCCGCCGCCGCGATCGTATACACCTGAACAAAATTGGCACTGTCGAGCTGTCCACTCACAGGCGTACCGGAGGTCAGCGCACGCCCATCCTGCGCGCTCACGACAAACGCCGCAAGGACGATTATCAACCACAGCGGCATGAGCCGCAGCCTTTTCATAAGCATGGAGCATCCCTTTCTAACGGAGAACCTTGCGCTTATTGCAAGAGAACGGAGTATAGTCGCAACCTATTCGTGCGACAATACGCGATAGTGACGCTTTCCCCACGCTCTTACCCGCCCGATTCTGGAACACTAGGACTCAATTCAACAAACGTAGTTGTGCCTTCGATCACATTGACGACTTGAGTGAGGCGTTCACCGTTCACGGTCGCAATCACTTCGTGACGCCCAACCGGAACATCGCCGACGACGAAATTTTCTCCCCATACGGGATCAGGGTTAACATCCACCGCTGTTCCCCGGAAAACATAGGTTGTCGTCGTATCGACCACCAAGCCTGTCCCATAACTGCGGATGGTGACATCGGTATCCATCACGTAATTACCGCTCGCGTCCATTACCCGTCCGGCGATGATGCCCGTATTGACATACGGAACCATCCACAACTGCGGGTTAACCGTCGCGCCGTAATCATTGCTGCCGAATCGCACTTCAAAATGCACGTGCGGACCGCTCACCTGTCCGGTATTGCCCACCAACCCGATCGGATCGCCTGCCTGTACCCGCTGCCCCTCAAACACGAGGATCGCCGCGAGATGGGCGTACAGTGAGTAAAGCGGTTGTCCATCGTAGCCGAAATCATGCTGAATGAACACAACATTCCCGTACGAGAATGTACTCTGAAAATCTTGTGCTGCCCAGATCACCGTTCCATCTCCGGCGGCGCGCACCGTTTCGCCGATGGGGTTGGGCATATCGATTCCGGTGTGAATACGCCACTGATTTTCCGGTCCATCCGCGCCATAAGCATAATAGAACAAGCCGCGATTGTTGAGTGCGTTTGAGTCCACCGGGCGGCGCAGCCAATAATGATCACGACCCAATGGATCATGGGAGAGCGGCGGGATCAGCGGCGGGGGTTGGAATTCGCGCGCTTGGCGAGTCACCGCGACGACGGTGAGCGGGATCGCGGTTGCTAAGGGTGTGGGGCTGGATACGGCGCGAGTCGGCGTTGCTGCCGCCATCGTGGTCAACGCATCGCCCGAACCGAGCGATTGGGGCGCAAACGGCGTGATGGTGATCTGTCCGCCTGCCGGAATCGTCGGCGGCACAAAATCCCCTGTTGGCAGTGCGACTGTTGCCAATGGCGTGCTGTCGCTTCCGAATCCTTCGCGCAAAATCGACTGCCACGACACTTCCGGCTGAGTCGGCTCGGCTTGTTCGGGAATGATCACCCGCATTTCCCCGGTCGGGCGTGAATTGAAATAGACAACCCCTCCGAAAACCGCGATGACCAGCACGACCACCACAAAAACAGGCATTCCGCCGGATCGCTGCATTTTGGTCTAGCTCCCTTACGTACCAGCGGGCATTGGAGTCGGAGTCGGTGCAAAGTTGATCAAGACTCCTTCGGCATAAAGCTCACGCATCGCATCATACCAGCTTAAGCCATCCGCTTTGACGAACAGCCAATAATTTACGCTGTTGATGTTGGCGCGCCAATCACTGCCAACGGGCATACGCATCCATCCGTAATCTTGTGCTAACTGGGTGAGATCGATGTAATAGCCGGATGGCATTTCGTTCTTCAAGCGCCCACCCTGATCATACGCCTCGACATCGCCTGTGGTTCGGCTCTCGAAGTCCCACGGCATACTTCGCAGTGGTTCACCGAGCAAGCCGCTCTGGAATTCTTCGGCAACGCGGACATAGACGCGCCAATAGGTTTCTACCCCAATATCTTCGCGCACGATTTCGAGCGCGGGCGGATTGCCGATGATATCGGCGCGAATCAACCCGAATGCGCGTCCGGTCTTGAACCAGCTTCGGATCAATTCTCCCGGTGACGGCGGGCGATCGATCTCCCAGAAGGCATCGTCGAGCCGCCCCAACACATCCCATCCGGCGTGATCATTCGCGGCAAGGCGGAGCGCATTAAACGAGTCGTTGACCCGATCGCTCAATGACGGCTGATCGACTGTGACATTGATCGCCGCAAGCTGATACGGGGGATCAACCAACAGCCGCCGCTCCTGCTCGACATACAGAGCGCCTTCGATCGCGGGCGGAAGTCCGCCGCCGTTGATCAACGCGGGCGGCAGCGGTGTAGATGTCCACGAAGGACTGCTCGATCCGGCTTGCACCTGCAAAACGGGCGTGATTACCCCTACCCCACCAAACGGAATAGCGACCAACTGCGTTCCGTCGATGGTATCCACCGCCGCGATGACCGCTTGACCATCGGGCGACCATGCGGGAGCGCGTCCACGTCCGATCACCTGTGCAGAGTCGCGTTCGCCTGATGTGACGACAAAAACTTTTTCAAGTCCTTCATCGAGGGCGCTGTAGGCGAGCGTCCGCCCGTCGGGATTCCATGCGGGAAAATCTTCGCTGCGTCCCGGCGTGTTGGTGACGTTGCTCACACTTTGATCATCCAGCGAGAACAGGTAAATATCCTGATTGCCATCGCGCCACGATACGAACGCCACGGAACGCCCATCGGGACTCCACGAAGGCGAAAAGTCAGGCGCGTCACTGCTGGAAGGCAGACGGATCGGCGGTTCTGATCCATCAGCGCGCATCACATAAATATCGAGATTGCTGCCCTGATAACTCTCGTAAACGATGTACTCGCCATCAGGACTCCACTGCGGCGCGCCCTGAAATGAGAGATCGCGCGTCAGGCGGGTGGTGGTGTTGGCGATCACATCAAGGATGTAGATTTCCCAGTTGCCGCCGCCTGATTCTGAGGGGACGTTGCCCGCGTAGGCAATTCGCCGCCCATCGGGTGACCATACGGGATCGCGTTCGTCGCCCACGCTGTTTGTGATGCGAATCGGCGTGCGTCCGTCCACTGCGACTACCCAAATATCTGTTTGCGCGTTTTCGCGGACGGTGTAGGCAATCGCGCCGCGCGCCGCAAGCACCGACGGAATCGGTGTGGCGGTCGGTACGGGCGATGCAAGCAGATTCGCCCCCGGCGCGGGTGTCGATCCTGATGGTGTTTCTGCCGCGAAAAGCTCGGCGTTCAACCCATCACCGGATGGCGCAAGCGGCACACCCGATCCGCCGCGTGAAGGACTGGTCGCCCAGATAATCACGCCGAGGAGCGCGATCAACAGGGTGATCGTCAACCCGTTCAGTGCACGGTTCTGCACCTTGAGCGGGTCTTCCCGAACGGCGGCATCGGCGGGAACCGAGGAGGCTCGGCGCGCCATATTTCCGGCGGTACGTTTGCCAGTACCAGTCGATCCCCGGAACACCAGCGATCCAAGCATGACAAGCGGCGTAACCAGAAGGAGAAACAACCGAAGCAGAAGCCGCAGCACGACACGGACAGCACCCCAGATTAAAGACAAGCCTTCCAGCGTCGCATCAACGATCGCCGCGCTGGTTTTGAAGATGATGATCCCGACTTTGTCGGTGACCCGATATGCGCGTAGGAGCATAACGACCGCTCAACAACTTTCTCATCAGCTTACCTGACGCTGAATTGTAGCCGTAAACCGGAGATGGCACAATCGCACAGGGGCGCTAAGGTGCATAGTCGCAAAGCGGCTCAACTTGCAGAGTCACCTTCGCGTGCCCTGAGTTTGACGCGATTCTGTCCCTCATGTACTCTTGTAGGTATATCAAACATCCATAGTCTTTCAGGAGTCCGCCGCCATGCAGAAGCTTTTCCGCTCCGCTCAACGGATTGCGCTCATACTGTTGATCAGCGCGATTTGCTTGATGACGTTACCCGCAGCCGCCCAAGATCAGACATACGTCGTCCAGCCGGGGGATAACCTGTATCGCATTGCCGAGCGTTTCGGAATCACAGTGAGCGCTCTGGCAGAAAGCAACGATATCACGCTGACATGGCAAATCTTCGTCGGTCAATCGCTGACGATCCCCGGTTTGACTGCCGCGCCTGAAGCTGCCGCCGTGGTCGAAGTTGCCGCCGCCGAACCGCTGTATCACACGGTAACATGGGGGGACAGCCTCGCCACGATCGCACAGCGCTACGGCATGACGCTCGATCAAGTGGCACGCTTAAACGACATCACCAACCCGGATTTGATCTATGTCGGGCAGCAGTTGATCGTGTCCGGTGCGCCGCAAGCCTCGACTTCGGGGGATGCTCCGGCACTCGCGCCCGCGGCTGTGGTGGAAAATGTCGCGCCGCTGCCGCTCGTGCCGAATTACAGCGTCGCACTCGCGCCGGTACTGGAAACGACAAATTCGATCACGGTCGGGTCAACGGCGCATATCGTCCGCTACGGCGAAAGCCTATCGATGATTGCGCGTCAATACGGCGTCAGCGTGCTGGCGATCACACAGGCGAACAACATCTACGACGCGAATACGATTTTTGTCGGTCAAGAACTGACGATCCCGACAACGAATGCACTCAGCGTACCGGAGACGGGGATAAGCACGGTTCCGGCAGCACCGCCGCCGCGCTTCACAGTCGGGCGAGAAATCATCGTCGATTTGAGCGATCAGCGGGTTTACGCTTACGAAAACGGAATCCTGGTGCGAAACGTGCTGGTTTCGACCGGACTCCCGGCAACGCCCACGGTGCGCGGTTCCTATACGATTCAGCGGAAGTATGCGGCTCAAACGATGGCGGGACCGGGCTATTATCTGCCCGATGTGCCGTATGTGCTGTATTTCTTTGCGGGGTATGCGCTGCATGGGACGTATTGGCATGACGACTTCGGGCAGCCGCGCAGTCACGGATGTGTGAATCTGCCGACCCCCGAAGCCGAATGGTTCTATAACTGGGCGGATGTTGGCACGCCGATTATGGTACAGGTCTAGATCAGGTAATGGTGGGCAGGGTTTAAGCGCCCTGCCCATCCAAGCCGAGTTCCTGAGCGCGTTCTTGCATCGCCTTTAAGACCAGCGGGACATGGAACTCCCACAACTCCACGTTGAGCGATGCCGCGCCCCGTTCGACATCTTCGCGGTTCACACCGCGCGCGAATGCCTTATCTTTCCACTTCTTCTTGATTGACGACACTTCGACATCACGGACATCTTTTGAGGGTCGCACCAGCGCCGCCGCCGTGATCAAGCCCGTGAGTTCATCGACGGCGTAGAGCGCTCTATCACGCAGCGTCACGCGGTCAGATGCACCGAGCGGACCATGACTCAGAATGGTGCGAATATCTTCCTCAGAAACGCCGCGCTCGCGCAGAATCGGCGCGCCATCGATGGGGTGCTGATCAAGCGTCGGGTGAATTTCCCAATCAAAGTCATGCAGCAGTCCGACCAATCCCCAACTGTCCACGTCTTCGCCGTAATGGGCTGCATAAGCGCGCATGGCGATTTCGACAGACAGCATATGTTTTCGCAAGCTGTCAGACTTCACATATTCGCAAACGATGTCCCACGCTTGACTGCGATCCACAGTGTTCCCTTCCCTCACAACTTATTGATATGCCTCTCAAGTCTTGAACACCGCTTCTGATGGCATGGTGCGGTTGAATGCTTCTAAACGCGCCGCATCGATCGCCAGCCCGTCGGCTTCAAATGCGAGCATAAGCGCGCCGATCACCGGCTCGTAGCGGCTCATGTAAACCGTCACTTCGGGGGATACCTCGCGGACATATTGAGTAATCGTGTCACGCATCAGCCGCCCCGGATGTCGGAAAACGCCGCCGTTCAAAATCAGGTGAAAGGGTGTTCGTTCGATGCCAACTTTGCGCGCCGCCGCGAGCGCATACTGCGCCAACCGCACGCCATG
This sequence comes from uncultured Chloroflexota bacterium, assembly GCA_937927665.1. GTDB lineage: Bacteria > Chloroflexota > Anaerolineae > Aggregatilineales > Phototrophicaceae > Flexifilum. Next base: position 15,769 of record CALBRY010000432.1, on the reverse strand, counting down.
ATCGATGATCATCGCGCGCGCCACTTCATCACCCTGTTCGGCAAGATCAAGGATGATCGGCGCAAGTTTGCTCACTTCGATATCGTTCGGGGGATGAATGGGGCGCATCCAGAAGCGGCGCAGCATCGCCGCGACACTCTCGACTTTGAAAAAATCAGTTACGGCGGCGGTCAGCGCGGTTGGCTTTTCGATGCCAATATCCGCATGGCGCACGGCGCGCATCGCTTGATAACCGAGATCGCGCCCACACATCGAATCCTGCCAATAGGATGTATGCCAATACTCTCCTTTGGCATTCCGAGCGCCCATCGCGCCGCCTGTCCCACAGGCGATCACCACCCCGGTTCCGTCCGGCGATCCGGCACGTAAAGCGCCGATCGCGTCATTGTAGACCGCGATCTGAGCACCTAAACCGCGCATGGTTAGCCCGTCGTGCAGTTCAATGTAGTCTTCCTGCCAATCCGCCCCGGCAAGGCTGTAACATGCGGATGTGATCGCGCCTTGATCGACTCCTGCTTGAGCGAGGGCAGACCTCACCGCCGCTTCGATGGCATCGAGCGCGCTTTCCGGGTTCGGGTGTGCATACACATCACTGTTGCCGCTCCGCCCCGCGCCGATGATCTGTCCTGTTTGGTCAGCGATAAACGCGAGCGTTTTGGTATTCCCGCCATCGACACCGAGATAAACGCGCATGAGAGCCACCTTTAGGTAAGCAGTCGTTCCGGCAGATAATCACGGTGGGCGGCGGCGAGTTCGTCATAGAGTGCTTCGGCTTTATCGAGCGAAACAACCAGCGGATGCGCCGCTAATGCGCGGATGCCATCGATACGCCGCCCATGCCATCCCGCTTCCGCCGCGAGATATTGGTATTCACTCAACGCTTCGACAAGGGCGCGTGTTTGCGGCGGGAGCGCGCCATCATGCAGCGCAACCACGCCGTTTTTATCGACATAGCCGCGCACTTCGACAACACGATCATCCGGCAGATCAGGAATCGCGCCGTTATTCGGGATATTGACGGGTAGAATTTCGCCGCGATCGTTGTAGATCGCGTCCATGGCATCAATTGCTAACTCAAGCTCATGGATTCCGCCGCGCGACCGCGCCGGATCAAGCACGGGGTTATCGGATGCGGCTTGTTCGCGGTAATGCGCCCAATAGCCGGGTATCTGCGCCATGATATCCTGTGCGCGCGTGGTCGGTTTTTCGAGATGTTCTTGCAGCAGTTCATCGCGGAAGTAGTAATATTGGAAGTAGTCCGACGGGATACTTTCCATCATGACCGCGAGCTTGAGCATACGGAAGTGATAACGATCGATCGTTGGTTCACGAAGCTCGCGCTCATAGGCTTCTTTGAAAAGCGGCATCGCGTCTTGACCGTCATAAACATGACGCACGCTCCAGCACCCATGATTTAAGCCGATCATCACGGTATCAAGTTTTGATCGATCCAGCCCGGCGGCATCCGCGATAATGGTCGGGAAATAATACGGTCCTTCGCAAAACGAGATGATCGGAATGCTGCTGTGATGCGTCACCGCTTCCGAAACGAGGTTGATCGGGTTGGTGTAATTGAACACCCGCGCACGCGGCGCGACCTGCTCCAGATCGGCAAGCACACCCATCATGACGTGGATCGAACGCAGCGCCATAAACATGCCGCCGGGTCCCTGTGTCTCCTGCCCGATGACGCCATACTTCAACGGGATGCTTTCATCGAGATGCCGTGCTTCAAAATTGCCGGGGCGATAGCTCGTCAGTACACAGTCAACATCCGTGAGTCCGGCGCGGCGATCGGTCGTCGTCGTGATCTTCATATCAAGTCCACGATTGCGGATCATTTTGTCCGCCATCGTCTTGATAACGCTGAGACGGTCGGTATCGAAATCGATCAAGACGATTTCCGAACCATCAAAATTTTCACCTTGATGAATAAATGACGCCACGGTGCCGGGGGCGCGGGTGCTGCCGCCGCCAATATAGCCGATCTTCAAACGTGCCATGTTGAACTTTCAGCCTTTCAGTGCTTATAGTGAAACCATGCTGCGCTGCAAAACGGGGTCGTCTCCCATCAAAAATACGTGCAGCGCAAGATTAGCCGCCCCTAAACTGACCCCATCCCAACCGAGCTCGCTTACCTTGATATTGACCACGCTCAACGGCTGACTCAGGGCATAACGGCGGACGTTTTCTTCAATGTGAGGCAGGATCGTATCGCCCAGCAGTTTGCCCGCCCAACCGCCGATCACGATCAGTTCCGGGTTAAATAAGTTGATCAGGTTGGCGATTCCCGCGCCGAGGGTATGGCTTACGCGCGCCAGCACCACAGACGCCAGCGGATCGTTATTCTGCGCCGCCGTATGCAGCGCGCGAATGGTTTCGATCTGCGAGTCTTTTTTCAGGATCGGGCTGTCCGGGTCGCGTTCTTGAATTTGCGCGATGATGCCCGGTGCACCTGCGTAAGCTTCGATACAACCGCGACTTCCGCAGCGGCATTCGCGTCCGTCAAGTTCAATACAGGTATGTCCCCACTCGCCCGCGCTGTTCGATGTGCCCCGATAGAGCTTGCCATCGGCGATCACACCCGATCCGATCCCCGTCCCGATCAGCAGCACAACGATATTCTTGCAACCGCGCCCTGCCCCGAACCACATTTCGGCAAGCGCCATCGCCTGCGCGCCGTTATCAAGCAGGATGGGGATTCGGAGTGCATCGCGGAGCAAATCGAGCAAGCCGACATTGCGCCAGCCCCAGTTGGGCGCAAAAATCGAGACGCCGCCTTCACGCTGAACAATGCCGGGGACACCGACGCCGATACCGAGGATTTTTTCATCGGGGAGTTGAGTTTCCCGTTGGATTGTGCGTACGCCTTCAATGATTAAGCGCGCGATTTCTTCCGGCACAATCTCGCTTGAGGTGAGATCGTAGCGAATATCGCGGAGGCTTCTCAGCTTGATATCGAACAATTCGACATAGACATGCGTCTCGCCGACATCCACACCGATGAAGTACCCGTGTTTCGGGTCGATGTTCAAGGTGGTGCGCGGACGCCCTCCCTGCGAGTCTTCGAGTCCGGTTTCGATCACGATTCCTTCGTCGATCAATTCGGCGATGATCTTGGTCACGGTGGCGGGACTCAAACCGGATTCGCGGCTGAGATCAAGCCGAGTCGTCGGCTCGTTGAAGTAGAGCAGATTGAGCAAATGAGCGCGGTTGCTCTTTTTCACATCGCGCGATGTGTAGACAGGACGGGATATCACTCGGTTTTCTCCGATTCTATGACGGCGACACGTCCACCAACCATCAAGACGTAAAGCCGTTCGGCTTCAGCGTGAATATCCATCAACTCGTTTTCGGGGAGATCAAGTGCCAGCTTGCGCCAATGCGCGCCGCGATCCTCACTCATAAACACGCCGCTGACCAGACTGAGCGCATATAAGCGCGTTTGATCGCCCGCAAAAGTGCGGATCGTGACATCGGGTGTGTCAAACTGAGCGCGCACCCATGCGGCGGTGGGGTCAGCACCGCTGACCAGCACAGCACCGGGGAGCGCGATCATCGCCGGATCGCTCCACGAGGCGGCGATCGGGTACATACTGGGGATTTCTGCGCCGGGGAACCAGCGCTGACCGCTATCGGTCGAACGCCACACGTTGATCACCTGACGACGCGGATCAAAGACGGCAGCGATGATGATCGATTCCGTGGCTTGCAGGGTGATCACGGGCAGCCCGCCAAACGGCGACGGCGTTTCCTGCCATGTATAGCCGCGATCAGGCGAGCGCAGCAGTTTTTTGCCGTCCGGGGTGCTGGCATACACCGCACCGCTAAAGGGGACAAACGATAGATTTGACATCCACCCGTCAATCCCACGACGCAGCATCACCCATGTATCGCCGTGATCAAATGAGCGTATCAAGCCCCATTGGGTGGAAACATAAATTGAGGTGAGATACCGCCCCAGATACGAAGTGGAGCGCGGCTCGATATCAAGCGTGATCCAGCGGTCATAAGGAGGATCACAGCGCATCAGCAGGCTTTCGCGCCCCGCCAGAATAATCGATCCCTCGACAACGATCAGCCGGTGTAAATCATGGAGCGGCGGAATAGGCAGAATCTGCCAAGTGGCGAAATCATCTTCGCTGAGGGTGATCTCTCCGTCATCGCTGCACAGAGCCGTCCATCTTTCATGCTTTTCCACGCTGGCGAGTGCCCCAAACGATGGGTTGTGTTCGATCAATTGCCATGAGCGCCCGCCGTCTTGAGCCGCGTATAATCCGGAAGCTGCTAGGAGCATGTTATGTGTGAGTGCAAACAGCATAAGGATTTGCGGCTGTTCGGCTTCGAGCCGTGACCATGAAAAACCATCGTCCGAGCGCACGAGATAGCTATCGAGTAAGTGGTTTTCAACGGCGATCAATGCTGAATCGGCAGTAGCGAGATAATGGATGGTAAACGGGTCGACCGCTTCGTAAACCAGTTTCCACGCCCGCCCTTGATTGGGTGAGCGATAAATTCCATCTGATGAAACGGCATACACAGCGCCGCCAACGGAAGCAAGCGCCGTGATATCGAGGCTGGCGATCCCAAAGTTCGCATCCGTCCACGTTGCACCCTCATCCTCGCTCTTGAGGATACCGCTTTCGACCGAGGCAGCGAACAGCGTGTGAGCGTTCCCATAATGATCTTGCGGCAGGACAAGCAGGGTATGGATCGTCGTTTGGCTGGGAAGCGCGGCACGATCCCAGTGTAAGCCGCCGTCGCGTGAACGGGCAATTCCTTCCAGTCCACCTGCGATCAACCATTCTCCGCATTGTATCAGGGCAAGCGTGCGCGTGAGCGTGAGTCCGCCGATACGCGGATGCCATGCTTCACCACTCCAATACACAACACCGCCGATTCCGCCTGCCCATACATGCCCCTCATCGCTGACATAGACAGTATCGATCTGAGGTCGCGACAGTGCGGGAGGAAGCATTTTGACAGTTGGCATGGGTCGTCCTCACTTTCCTGCGATTACGACATCGGTCGTCATCGCCATAATTGCCGCGCTTGCCGCTGTTTCGAGCGCCGCGCACAAAATCGGCGCGCTGTCGAGGAGTCCTGCTTCGCGCATCGAGCCGATTTTTCCGGTACGCACGTTAAAACCGGCGTCACCGCCCATCCGCATCACATCATGCAGCACAACCGAGGGGGTTAACTCACCGTGATTGTGAACAAGCTGAAGGAGCGGCGCACGCAGCGCATGCGCGACCAGCATCAGCCCGGCTGACTCTTCATTATGGCGCGCGGATTCAACCGCCGCGATCGCGTTCAGGTATGCTGTGCCGCCGCCGGGAAGCACACCGCCTTCGAGCGCTGTTTCCAATACGCGGACGGCTTTTTTCGCCAATGCTTTTTTGAGGTCGCGTTCTTGAAATGTCAGCGCGCCGATTTTGAGAATCCCCAAGCCGCCGGAAAGCCGCGCAATCCGTAAACGCAGCCGCTCCCATTGATCGTTCGGTTCGCGGATTGCGCGCAACCGGGCACGGAGTTCTGATGCGCGGCGCGCTGTAACGGCACGATCGCCCGCGCCGCTGATGAGGGTGATCGTGTCACGCCCGACGATCACCTGACGTGCCCGCCCTAACCATGACGGGTGCGCCATTTCTGGTGCAGTGCCGATCGCTTGCGCGGCGAGTGCTGCGCCAACGATCATGCTGATATCTTCCAAATCTTCGCGCATCGCTTCGCCGCTGGAAAGCAGCATCACCCCGGCGGCGGTGATCGCCCCGCGTACATGGTTGATCGTGAGCGTTTTTAGCGCCTCACCGCTCAATTCACGGGCGATAATCAACAGCGGCGGCTTATCGGGCAGATTGACCGCCATTTCGACAGCGGGGCGAATCTGTTCGATACGCTCAAGCTTGTCATCGCTCACGAAGATGAGCGGATTTTCTAACGTCAGGTCTGCGCCGCCGGGCGGCATTAAATCACGCGATGCCGGACGCGCACTCCAGCGCCCACCTTCGACATATGCACGGTCGATGAGCGGCGCGGCATATTCTTCGACGACATACGCGCCGCTGCTGCCGAGCAGGTCAAACATTTCGCTCAATACTGCCGCCAGTTCTGGATCGCGGATCGCGGTATTGGCGATATTTTCCAGCGCTGTTTGCGAATCGGCAGGGAGTGCATCGGCACGCATTTTGGCGCAAGCCGTCTTTACCCCTTGCTCGATCCCGCGCCGGAGCAGCATCGGATTCACGCCCGCGGCGATCAGCTTTTGCGCGCCTTCGAGCATGGCGGCGGCGAGTGTTCCGGTGATGGATGCGCCATCGAGATAGCGCTCGTGCATCGCCATCGCCGCCTGCCGCAGAATCATCGCGCCGATATTTTCGCCGTCGCCCGCAACCTCGATCACACGCCGCGCGATCACACCCGCGTCGGTCAAGCTTTCCGGCTTGCCCGTACCGATCGCATTCCAGATCACGCCTTGTTCGGGACCCAGAACGGCGCTCATCAGCGAACCCATCTGCGAAAATCCACGCGCAATCGGCGCGTGCGGCGCGAAGATCAGCCGGGATTTACTCATTGGATCGCCTGTTGGCTGTCGTAATCAAACAGAAGCACCCGTTCAGGATCGATGGTGAAGGTGAGCGTATCCCCTTCGTTGACCACATCCAGATCAGCAAATGATGCGGTCAGATGTGCGCTTCCACCTACGTTGAACCCGACGATCGTTTCACCGAGCAGCAGTTCAACCATTGTGGCGGGTGTGGTGATCGCGTTCTCGCCTTCGCCAATATGGAAAGCTGTCGGCGGAATCCCCGCAATCACGCGATCCATGCCGTAATGTGTGAGCAGTGGAATCCACCGTTCGGGCAGTGTGATTGTGATTCCGTCGCCCGCAAAATACACCTGACCACCCACGTTTTGAAGTTTGCCTTCAAGCAGATTGGTCGAAGGCGCGCCGAGAAATGCCGCCACGAATGTATTCGCCGGAGCAGTAAGCAGTTCATCGGCGGTGCCGATTTGCTGAATTTTGCCCGCCGAGACAACGGCGATCCGGTCTGCCATCGCAAAGGCTTCCGCTTGATCATGGGTGACGTAGATGCTCGGCTTGCCCTTCAAGCGGTGAACCGCCATGATGTCATTCCGTGCCTTGTGGCGCAGTTTCGGGTCAAGGTTGGAAAGCGGCTCGTCGTAGAGGTACGCCTCCGCATCTTTGACCATCGCCCGCGCCAGCGCCACACGCTGCTGTTCGCCACCGGAAAGCTCGCCGATGTTCCGCTTGAGCAGTTCCTCTAAGCCGAGTTTTTCCGCCGCCGGAGGAATACGGCGCTCAATTTCGGCTTTGGGGACGCTGCGCGCCTCCAGCCCGTAGGCGATGTTCTGGTACACGTTCATGTTGGGGTAAAGTCCGTAATCCTGAAACACCATGCCCAGATTGCGCTCACGCGGCGGCATCGTTGTGATATTCACCCCGTTGAGCCAGACCGATCCGGTGTCCGGCGATTCCAAGCCGCAGATCAAGCGGAGGAGCGTACTTTTTCCGCACCCGGACGGACCGAGCAAAACAAAGAATTCGCCGTCGTCGATTGTGAAGCTCACGCCGTCGACCACTTTGCGTCCGCCGAGATGTTTATCGAGTTTTTGAACCTGAAGCTGTCCCATAAGAAGATGCGCCTTTTTCACGCAAATAACGAAGCATTTCCGTCTGTAAAAGCGCGATCACCACCGGCACGATTAGGAACAAGCCGCCGATCGAAATCACGCCAAGCACGACTGCCACCGCGACCGCTCCGGTGAGCAGCATCGTAGGAAAGGGATAACGCCAAACCAGCCGCGCCGATTCTCGCAGCAGTGTGACAGGATGATCAACGGGCTGTGCGGCGATCAGCGCGCCCCAATATTGGCTGATCACTGCCAGCAGCAGCAGTCCCAATTGAGCCGCCGCGCTGATCAACAGGTTTTCTACGCTCGATGCCAGCACGAGCGCCCCGATCAAACCGACCAGCGGCACAAGGGCTTTGGCGGCGCGCACCCCATCCTGCTTGAGCAGATCGACCGCCATATGGTTGATCAGCGGTTCGCCGTCCGCCGCGCTGCGCGCCATCCCGTATAAGACGATCGTCGCGGGGGCGTACGCCGCGAGACTGTACCCGATCAATACTACACGAATCACGGCGGGCAGTTCTGACCACCCCAACGCGATCAGGGCGGGTATCCACTGCACCGCCCAGACCACGTTCAGCACGATCAGCCGTTCGAGTTGATCCGCGACAATCGAGAACGCCGACCACAACGGGTGGCGTTCTTCGGTTCGTGCGCCTGTGTCATCGAAGAACGGCATCGTTCATCCGTACAGGAGCGAGCGCTCCGTCTCCGTATCAAACAGGTGGATTTTTTCCATGTTGATCCCTAATGGAATCTCCTTGCCGATATATGACGCGGGCAGGCGGATTCGGAAGGTTGCTACGTAATCGCGTTCGCCTTCGAGTGAACTCAAATAGGCGATGCTTCCCGTCGCGCTCGGCTCGATTTCATTGAGAATGCCTTTGATCGTATTATCCTCGCTGACTTCGAACGGCGCTTGTTTCGGGACGTGCATATCTTCCGGTCGAATCCCGACTTTGATCGCCTTGCCGACGTGCGCGCCGACTTTTTCCGTAAACGAGTTCGGCAAAAGGGCTTTGAACACGCCGCAATCAACATAAATCGATGTGCCATCCGCGACCAACTGCCCATCAAACAGGTTGATGCTCGGCGCGCCAATGAAGAACGCGACGAATAAGTTCGTTGGACGGCTGTATAAGTCCTGCCCTGTGCCGATCTGCTCCAGTTTTCCGGCACGCATCACAGCGATACGGTTTCCGAGCGCCATCGCTTCGGATTGATCATGCGTCACGTAGACGGTTGGTTTCCGCTTCTGCTCGTGCAGCAGCATGATGTCCTCGCGGGCTTGATGGCGCAACTGCGCGTCGAGATTCGAGAGCGGCTCATCAAACAGATAGACATCGGCATCGCGCGCGACTGCCCGCGCCAGCGCCACGCGCTGACGTTCGCCGCCGCTGAGCTGACGCGGCTTACGCTTGAGCAGCGGATCAATGCGGAACATTTTCGCCGCTTTTAAAACGCGACCGTTGATATCTTCACGGGTATAGCCGCCGCGTGCGCGCAGCCCATACGCGATGTTCTCGAATACGGTCAAATGCGGGAACACTGCGTAATCTTGAAACACCATCGCCACGTTGCGATCACGCGGGCGGATTTCGTTCACGAGCCGTTCGCCAAAGCGGATTTCGCCCGATGTCACCGGCTCAAGCCCGGCGATTAAGCGGAGGGTCGTCGTTTTGCCGCACCCGGACGGACCGACCAGCGCGACAAATTCCCCATCGTTAACTTCAAAACTCACTTCATTCACGCCAACCTTGCCATTATCAAATCTTTTTAGCAGGTGGCGGACATGGATCTCAGTCATCATGCGCTCCTATTAGAACAAGTCCGGCACACCCGGCGTCCGCAGCGCGGTTTCGGTTGTCGCGTCGAAAAAGTACGTCTGATCCCACCGGGGAGTCACGCGCATTGTAGTCACTTCCGGGTGATCGATCGGGATGATCACCGTCACGCTGATTCCGCCCAGTGTGCCATGCGCGAATGCTGCCTGTTCCGTCGGGATGCGATCGATGTACCGTACTTCCATCGGAATACCATCCGGCGCATCGACTTCCCAACCTTCGGCGCGCATCCCAAAGCGCAAATGCGACTGCCCATTCAGCGCGGCGGCGATCTCGTCGGGAAGTGTCCACCCGGCTTGATCGATCATCAATCGCCCGTTAGCCACCACAGCGGGAATCACCGACATAGGCGGCGTTCCAATAAATGTCGCAACAAATAGATTCGCCGGGGTGAAGTACAGGTCATCAAATGTGCCGTACTGCTCGACCTTGCCTTTTCGCATCACGGCGATCCGGTCACCCATGAAAATTGCTTCCTGCTGATCATGCGTGACATAGACCGTCGTCACCTTGAACTTACGCAGCATCTTCTTGATCTCGATGCGCGTCCGTTCGCGGAGTTTTGCGTCAAGGTTCGAGATCGGCTCGTCCATCAGGAACACATACGGATCGCGCACGATGCACCGCCCGATCGCCACGCGCTGCTGTTCTCCACCGCTGAGGGTATCGGTTTTCTGCCCGATCAGCACCTCGAAGCCAACCCCCATGATCTGTGCGATCTCGCGGGTGCGCTGCTCCATTTCGGCTTCGGTGCGCTGGTGAACCTCAAAATAGTAGTGGAGATTTCCCTTACCCTTCATCGTCGGGTAAAGGGCGTAATCCTGAAAGACCATCCCCACCCCACGCTGACCGGGTTCGATGCGCGTCACATCCACATTGTTATAGAGAATTTGACCACTGTCGGCGTATTCCAAACCGGCGATCGTCTTGAGGAGCGTACTTTTTCCGCACCCGGACGGACCGACAATGCTCACGATCGATCCGTCCTCGATCGTCATGCTCACATCATCCAGCGCGGGACGTTTGGCGTCCTCCTCACTGCTTTCGGATGTCGCCTGATACTTGCGCGTGATGTGCTTCAGTTCGACTCGTACCATCGTGTCTCTCTCCTAACCTACTTCAAGCCGCGAATCTTCACGCCCTTGAGCAGGTAATTGCGCGACACGATGAACATGATAAAGATCGGGATCGTCTGCAAAATGCCGAGGACGACCAGACCATTCCATGAGAGTCCCGCCTCCTGAAGCTGGCGAATCTGCTCGTTCGTCGCCAATGACGCTTGAGGTCGCATCGTACCCGTTGACATAAAGACGTTGATCAAGTTGTAAATCGCAACCGACATCGGCGATCGCGTGCTGTCTTGAATCACCAGCAGGGGCCACATAAACGAATCCCACACGCCGCTGAACTGCAAATATGCCGCGACCGCGAACACCGGAATACTCATCGGTAGGACGATGCGCCGGAAAATATTGAATTCAGAGCCGCCATCGACCCGCGCCGCCTGAATAATCGAGTTGGGGATGGTATCGAAAAATCCCTTAAACAGCAGGAAATTAAACGCGCTGAATACACCGGGGATGATCACCGCCCATGCCGTGTTCCATGTGCGGATCACCGGGAACGGTGTTTCGGTGCCGGGGATATTCGGAACGGTTGGCACGGGGAACGGGAAATTGCGCGTAAGCAGGAACGTGGGAATCAACGTCACCGCCGCCGGAACCATCAGCGTGCCGATGAAGAACAGGAATGTCCAGCGCGCACCGCGTCCCCGCTGGAGCTTGCTGTTGGCATACGCGGCGAACGATGTGATCGGCAGCGAAAGCGCCAACGTACCAAACGCCATGATGCAGGAATTCAAGAAATATTGATAAAGCGGCTGCCGTAGGATCGTCGATCCGGCGCTGACCTGAAACACGAGCTGCCACGCGGCAAGCGTCGGGTTTTCGGGGAGAAGCGTCGGCGGAATCCGCATGATCTCCGGCGCGGTTTTGAGCGATGTCACGATCATGAAATAGAACGGGATCAGGTGGAGGAAAATCCCGATACACAAGACCGCGACCACAAGCGTCCACGTCACACGCAGACCGGGCTGATTTCGCCCGACTTTAGGAAATAGAGACATGTGCGTGCTCCTCTATGAATCGGGGTCTTCTTTGAACAGGATACGGTAGGTGATTGTGATCGCCATGATGAGAATGAACAGGAAGATCGCCAGCGCGGTCGCATCCGAATAACGGAGCGAGTTGAGCAGGTCAAACATGTACATGACGACGGTTCGGCTTGCGCCACCGGGTCCGCCATCGGTCATCAGTTTGGGCCAGTCAAATACCTGAAGCGATCCAATAATGGCAAACGTGAGCATCATTACAATGATCGGACGTATACGCGGCAGTGAAATTGTCCAGATTTTGCGCCATAAGCCCGCGCCTTCGATTTCTGCCGCTTCGTAGTAGGACTGCGGGATACTCTGCAAGCCCGCCATGTAGATCAAACCGGGACCGAACATCAGGATACCGGGGAAGATCAACCAGAACAGTACTTGATCCGCGCTGGCAAGAAAACCCTGCCGCTCCAGCCCAAGCACATCCATCGCGATCCACTGAAGAAAGCCGAAATCCTGATTGTAGACGTAGCGCCACATAATCGTACTGGCGACGCCGCTTAAGGGCAGAAACCACAGGATCATCATCCACCGCATCACGCGGGGTTTCATTTCCATCAATAAGATGGCGACAATGATGGGAATCAGGAAGGTTAAGACAATCGAGAGCGCGGCATAAATAATCGTTACACGAAATGCCGACCCAACCAGCGGATCAGCCCATACACGGGAATAGCTCTGGAAACCAGTCCATGAGATTGGACCACGCGGACGGGCATCGGTCATGCTGAGGAGAAAGGCAACGACGAGCGGATACCATCCCCAACTGAGTTGGAACAGAAGCGCCGGAATGAGAAAAGCCCATTTTTCGACACGACTGCGGCGGGTCAGTTTGACTTCGACCACCGCAGCGGGCTTCATCTCCTCGACAGGCGTGCCGGGGGCTAATGTTTGTTCCGCCATGTGAGGTACACGGCTCCTTTCACAAACAAGAAATCAATTTGCGAAGTATTTAGGGCAAGGTGAAACCACCCTGCCCTTCGTGCGGATTACACGCCCAAACGCGGCGCGATCACTTGTTCAAACCACGGGCGATAGGTGTTTTCGTAGAAATCAGGGAAATTCGCCTGCCAATATTCGGCATTCGCCTGATAGTACGCCTGTGCAGCAGCGATAAATTGATCATCGGGGATGACCGAACTAAACGCCTCGGCTTGCGTGTTGCGGATGTCCTGTGCTGTCTGATAGGTTGCCGAAATATCGAGATCACCCGGATCATCGCGGAGGAGCGAAGTCGCATCGCCCCACGCGCTTTCCGTCGGACCGAGATCGAGTTCCGGCGGGAAGAATTCACCGCGCATCGGGTATCCGGCGGCGGTCGTGGTGGTGTAATTCACCAGATCGATGTATTCCTGACCCCACGCATCGGTTGGTGTACCTTCCACGCCTTCGATCGACTGCGCGACGCTGACAAACGGATACGGCGAGAACACGCGCTGGAGATTGCCCGTCTGCTCAAAGGCGAGGCGGCGCTGCGTGACAAATCCTTCGCCAAGCGACATGTATTGATACAGGCTGACGGCGGCGCTCTTGGTGGCTTCGTCGAAATCGGGGTTAACGCTGATCACGCTGACACCGGGGCGACCTTCAGGACCATACATGCCGTTCATGCCGCGCGGATGCGGAATCGCGCCGACGACTTCCTCAAGCGGGCGATCAAGCTGGGCAGCGAGCGCGCCCGGTCCGATATCGCCTGTTTCGGTGAAGAACTGAAGCGGTACGGTCACGATCGCCATCGTTCCATTGAAGAACTGACCGAGCAATTCCCAGTCGCCATAATTTGAGCCGAGCGAGCGATCCTGATGGATCATCCGGCGATAGCGCGCTGTCGCTTCGACCATTTCCGGGTAGGAGGTGTAATCAAAACGCCAATTCCATCCGTTTTCAGGCGTCGGCAGATAATTGAACAATCCCGCCTTGCCATATCCTTCGGAAGCAAGCATCCACTCGACACCCCACCACTGCGTCCCCATACCGAGACGTGATTCATTGGTGAGTGCGGCGGCTTTCTGTTCAATTTCTTCCCATGTCGAATCGACGGTGAGCGGTTCGATTCCGGCTTCTTCGAAAATATCGCGGCGGAAGAAAATGCCGTTCCCCGGTGTGACGCCTTCCGGCAGTCCAAAGCGTGCGCCGCCGACTTCCCATTCGATCGAGCCTGCACGCACCGCATCGGAGTACTGCGTTTCCAGCCCGAATTCTTCATACTGCGCCGTCAGGTCTGCGAGCAGTCCTTGATTAAAGACGACGTGTTTACCTTCAATCGTCCACAGTGCCAGCACGCCCGGATGGAAGAAGGCGGGGGCAGTACCGCCCGTGATCAGCGTGCGAAGTTCACCTGTTCCCCAAATTGGCGCTTCAATCGATTCAATACGCACATTCGGGTTCTGTTCCATCCATGCTAAAAATGCCTGCTGCTGCGCGGTGTAGCCACCTTCAGGCGGTTCAGCGGTTGGGACGGTATAGGGGAATCCGGCAATCTGAAGTGTGACATTCGCATTTTGGGCGCGGGGCGCAAAACTGGCGGAACTCTCCCGTTCGGCAAAGGCGGGCAATCCGGCGGCGAACATCGCAGCACCAGCGCCGCCAATCCCTAAAGTCTTGAGAAAATCGCGGCGGGAAAGACCCTTCGACGCGTTTTTACTGCTCATCAAGTAATTCCTTTCTCAACGGCGAAAATATATACTTGAACCCGGCGATGCGCGGCATTCGCCGCGCCACTCTTGCGGTGAGCATTTCTTAATTCTTGTTCCCGCTCCTTTCTCGTGGCGCTGCCGCCTTGCTGTCCATTATTTTAGGACATAAAATAAGAGGTGTCAAACCATGCTGCCTAATTTTTGCGTCAGCACAGCACGTTGACGAGAGGACAATTGTCATGTCATTTCCTGAAGGGTTTGTTTGGGGCGCGGCGGCAGCCGCGTATCAAGTTGAGGGCGGTTTTAATGCCGATGGTCGCGGGCTGTCTGTGTGGGATATGTTCGCTCACCGACCGGGGCAAATTTACAATGGTGACAGCGGGGATGTCGCCTGTGATCATTACCACCGCTACAAAGATGATGTTCAACTCATGCGGCAGATCGGGTTGCAGGCTTACCGACTTTCGCTCTCATGGTCGCGGGTGCTGCCACAAGGCGTGGGACCGATCAACGAGGCGGGGCTGGAATTTTATGATCGCCTGATCGATGAACTGCTGGCGAATAACATTCAACCGTATGTCACCCTGTTCCACTGGGATTTTCCGTTGGAACTGTACTATCGCGGCGGCTGGCTGAATCGGGAAAGCTCGGATTGGTTCGCGGAATACACACAGGTCATCGTGCGCGTACTGGGTGATCGTGTCCGCTATTGGATGACCATGAA
The DNA here is from genome assembly GCA_937927665.1 of uncultured Chloroflexota bacterium. Lineage (GTDB taxonomy): Bacteria > Chloroflexota > Anaerolineae > Aggregatilineales > Phototrophicaceae > Flexifilum. The sequence goes on along the minus strand of CALBRY010000432.1, from coordinate 745 downwards.
TGAGCCCTCCGTTTTCACGGTGCTGGGGCATCTCGCGGGGATTCACGCTCCCGGTGATAAACTCGGTGAACCGGAAGGATTCCGGATCGCGCATCATGTTTTGATGGCGCACGGTAAAGCCTCACAGGTGATCCGCGCCCACCGCTCCGACGCGCAGATCAGCATGGCGGGCAATGGACGGATCGGCATTCCGGTTAGTGAGAGCGCGGCAGATGTTGAAGCCGCACGCAAGCATATGTTTGATTGTGTTCAGCCGGGATTGTGGTATCTCAATTGGTGGACAGATCCGGTGATGCACGGCATCTATCCCGGTGAAGGAATCAAAGCTGTTGAGTCGATCATGCCCGCAGGATTCGAAAAAGACCTGCCGACGATTCACCAACCGTTAGATTATTTCGGCTTGAATGTGTATGCGGGTGATTATGTGCGTGCCGGAAAAGAGGGTCAACCGGAGAGTGTGCCATTCCCGCCCGGTTCCCCGATCACCGCGTTCCATTGGAACGTAACGCCGGAAGCGCTCCAATGGGGTCCGCGCTTCCTGTATGAGCGCTATAAGGTGCCGATCGTGATCACCGAAAACGGCTTATCCAACAGCGATTGGGTTAGTCTTGATGGGGCTGTCCACGATCCGCAGCGCATCGATCACATGAGCCGTTACTTGGGGAATTTCCGCAAAGCACATGAGAGCGGGGCGAAGATCGGCGGCTATTTCCACTGGTCGATTCTGGATAACTTCGAATGGGCG
>CALBRY010000431.1 GCA_937927665.1 uncultured Chloroflexota bacterium | reverse complement strand
TGCTGTCCACCCGAAAGCTGAGATGGGCGACGCTTCTCATATCCGCTGAGCTGAACCATGTTGAGCGCGTCATAAACACGTTCTCGTACCAAATGTTTTGGCACGCTCTGGCTTTCCAACCCGAACGCGACATTCTCCGCGACGGACATGTGCGGGAAAAGCGCATAATTCTGGAACACAAACCCGATCCGGCGGCGGTACGGCGGGATTTCTTTCATGTCTTCGCCATCGATCAGGATGCGTCCGCTTTGCGGCGTATTAAATCCGGCGATCAACCGGAGAATGCTGGTTTTGCCACTCCCGCTGGGTCCAAGGAGCGCGAAAAATTCGCCCGGATGGACTTCGATTGACACGTGCTCGACCGCTTTTGCATTGGCATAGCGGAAAGAAACTGAATCCAGAACAACCTGACTCATAGATGCTCCGCAATGGATGTGCTAGAAGTTGAAACGCAAGTAACGCGCCGCTGGGAGCACAAGCAGGATCGACGCAAAAAACACGATCGTCGAAACGGCGTTGATCTCTGGCGTAAACCCGGTACGGATGGCGGTGTAAATTTCAACCGGGAGTGTCGAAAAGCCGGAAGGCGCGAGAAAGTAGGACACGACGAAATTATCAAAGGAAATGGCGAACGAAAACGCGAACGCCGCGACCACGCTCGGAATAATGAGCGGCAGAATCACCCACCCGAAAATCCGAAACGGGGATGCGCCCAAACTGGCAGCAGCATCTTCATAATTGCTGCTGATCGTCACATACTGCGTGCTGACGATCAAAACGGTGTAGGGGATTTGCAGCGTGACATGTCCCAACATCAGCGTGAGCAGACTGCGATCCACGCGCAGCCAGAAGAACATCAGCAGCAGCGCGACCGCCAAGATCAGCCATGGGATCGTGATCGGCGGAATGAGCAGCAAATTGAGGAATGCCCGTGTCCGCCGCCGAATTCCGCGCATAGCAAGGGCGGCAAGGGTTCCGACGGCGGTAGCGATGACCGATGAAGTTGCCGCGATCAAGAGGCTGTTCCCGGTTCCTTGCAGAAGGCGTTCGTTATGGAGCAGCGCTTCGAACCAGACGAGATCAAATTCGAATGGAAACTGGTTGATGCGCGATTGATTGAATCCCATCAGCATCATCACAGCGATTGGCGCATAGATGAAAAATAACGCCAGCGCCAGAAACACATAAGCAGGAATTTTCAAGCTTTTCATGTTTGACGACTCCGCAAGCGCGTGAGGATGACGACGCCAACCAGCAGCAGCAGGACGACGACCAGCATCACAAATGAGAGCGCCGCGCCAAGCGTCCAGTTAAACGACTCGACGAACAGGTCTTCGATCACGGTTCCGAGCGTCTGCCCTTGCGGTCCACCGAGCAGACGCGGCTCGACAAACGCCCCGACGGCGGGAATAAAGACCAGAATAATGCCTGAAAGCACACCCGGCAGGCTCAACGGAAACAGAATCTTGACGAAGGTTCGCCACGGGTGCGCGCCCAAACTCGCCGCCGCTTCAAAGTACGCGCGATCAATCCGGTCAATCGCCACATACACCGTCAGCACCATGTACGGTAAAAATGCGTGAACAAGCCCGACGATGATGCTTGAATACGTATAAAGCAGGCTTTCGATTTCGATGCCGAACAAACCGAGCGCTTGCGCGATCACACCGCCGCGTTGAAGCACGCTCACCCACGCATAGATTCGGATGAGCGAACTGCTCCAGAACGGCACGATCATCAGCAGGAACAGCGCCGCCTGCCAGCGCCCTTTGATCACACGCGCCAGAACCAGCGCCAGCGGGTAGCCGATGATCAAACAGCCGATCGTCGTCCACGCGGCGATTCCCAACGAATTGCCTAACAATCGCTGGTACAGGGCGCGTTCAAAGAAGCTCGCGTAATTGTCGAAGGTTAAATAGGGTTCGCGCCGCCCGAACGGCACATCGCTGAGGAAGCTGAACCCCAGCATAATCACGAGCGGAACGAACGCGAAAAGGATCAGCCACATGTAAGCAGGTGCAAAGGCAAGCCACCTACGGAGAGGAGTCGTGAACATAGAATCAGCAACCTATCGCGGTCAGCAGGGGCAAGACGCGCCGCCTCACCCCTGCTTTACGGGTTACGATGCGAACAGTTTGACTTCTTGCCACATCTCAAGGAGCGCTTCGCGGGTTTCCGCCGGAATATAGGTCTGGAAAGCAAGCCGATTCAGAACCGAAGTATCGCTGAATAACTGCCGTGTGTAGGAGTCTTCCGGAAGTTGTTCAAAGGTGACGCTGTTGGCGGGGACAGGCGCTCCCGCAACACGATCCCATTCCAGATAGAATTCGGGATCGTTCATGAAGTTAAGCCACTCGACGGCTAATTCGGGATTCGGGGCATCGGCGGCGATCGTCCACACGTCCACCCATCCGATCGCGCCTTCTTCGGGGATCACAAACTCCAGCGGCAGATTAAACGCATTGCGCGCCCGTGCCGCCGAACCGCTCCAGTACACACCGAGCGAGATTTCGCCGCTTTCGAATAAGCGGTTAAATTCGTCCTCTGACGCCCAATAGGTGCGAACGTTGGCTGCCAATGTTTCAAGACTGCTCTGAATAGTGGGGATGTCGTCTTCGGTGGGGGCAGCCGGATTTTCAACCGCACCCGTGTACAGTCCTGCAAGGATAGACGCATCTTCATAGGCGTCGATCATGCCAACTTGTCCGGCAAACTGCGGATCCCACAAGACCGATAACGTATTGATCCCATCGGGGAATACATCCGTGTTGTAAACGAGCGATGTCGCACCATACGTCCACGGAATGCCGTAGATGCTGTCGCCGCCCTGTGCAAGTTCCGGTAAGTTGCGAAATGTTTCAGGAATATCTTCCCATGCTGTAATTTGACTCACATCAATTGGCTGAATCAATCCGTCCTCCAGCGCGGGCTGAAGATACGCGATGTTCATTTCTACCGCGTCATAAACGCCGGGACTGGTGATCAGCTTGGTCAGCATTTCATCAAGCGAGGTGAAATAATCATGTACGATCGTTACATTGTGCGCTTCTTCAAACTGCGCGATTGCCCAGGGTTCATCAGAGCCGTAACCCTGCCAATTGAGGACATAGAACTCAGTTGCTTGTGCGTGAGAAACAGATAACGAGAGAGGAGCGGCGAGAATCAAGAGCGTGATAATGAGGATTGCGCTTCTATTCATGGACATTTCCCCGAATACATAAGCGAAACGGTGGAAGATGTTGTGATGTAGGCTGCGTGACACGACTATAGATCGAATAATCACGCGAAACAATGGATTTCAGGCATCAGCTTAGAACAGGGTATGAATCTTGTATAGTTTATCCGAATGTAAGCGAACGTTTGGCGGCAGAACTGTGAATTCGCACAAACCTTATCCCCTTCACAAGGTGACTTCGGTATGCGTTTCGGCAGATTTGCGCGCCGCCAATACCAGATCGAGCGATTTCGCGCCTTCACGGATCGGGATGCGTGTTTCGCTGTCTGTGCCGATTGCTTGCAGCAGATCAAGCAGGAGTGCGCGGCGAAAATCTTTGTCGGATTCGACGGTCATCACCGGATTTCCCGGCTGATCCGTGCGCGTAAACGTCGCATGATTGGCGTTAGCGAAATCGGCGGTCAGGTGATGAGCGACCACTCGATAATCATTGATCCACTTGCCGGGGATCGCGTTGTTGGTGGCATAGATCACACCCATGCCGCCGTGCTGTAAGCCCATGATCGTCGCGCTTACGTCCTCGATGGTGTAATCCGGCACATCCTGATGAAACACATTCTCTTGACGGCTGTACACACTGACCGGATCACCCGCCAACCAGCGCAGCAGATCAAACATATGGATCACCTGTTCCACCACCTGCCCGCCGGATTTATCGCGCATTCGCCACCAATCCGCATGGAGCGCATTACAAAAATAGCGCGCGGTCATCAACCCGATTGATCCGGTATCTCCGGCGGCTTGCAGCGCCTTGAAGCGCTCGATCGCTTCGCCAAAGCGGAACATAAAGCCCACCTGAGTCTTGATGCGCGCCGCTTCTGCCGCTTCGACCATCGCCCACGCTTGATCGGAATCGAGCGCGATCGGTTTTTCGATCAACACATGAATCCCATGTTCAGCCGCAAGCCGTACCTCGTCGGTGTGCGCGAAGGGCGGTATCACGATGATCACCGCATCCAACCGCGCTTGATCGAACATGGCACGGTGATCCGTAAATGCGGCGGCATCGGGGGCATATTTCGCCGCGAATGCCTGTGCTTTCCCCTCGATGTGATCGCTGAAGGCGACCAACCGCGCTTCTTCCGGCACACCCGCCACAATTTCGGCGTGTTTGTTGGCAAAATTCCCACAACCGAGCAGACCGATTCTCAGCGGCATCATGACGATTCCTCAAATTCCAGCACGGCGATCAGGACATCATCCGGGTGTTCGTCCAGCCGTTGATAAAACCCTCCGGCTTGTTCAAACGGCGCGCGGTGTGTGATCAACGGGCGGGCATCAAACCATCCGTCGGTTTGCAGTTGCACGGCGGTTTGCCACAAGCGCATTTTATTCCAGCGATAGCTGGTTTCGGGCGATACACCGGAGATTTGCGAACACACCAGCGCGATCCGGTTATGATGAAATTCATCCCCCAGATACAGCCCGTGCGCCTCACCTTGAAAAAATCCCATCGCAACCACACGCGCCGAATACGCCGCCGCGCGGATTGCCTCATGAAGCGCCTGTGTTGAGCCGGATACTTCGATGCAGACATCCGCCCCCAACCCGTTAGTGAGCGCTTTGATCGCTTCGGCGGGTTGATCGCGTCTCGCATTGAGTGTGACCTGTGCGCCGAGTGATTTCGCCATCTCCAGCCGCGAGTCGTGCAGGTCAACGGCGATCACATGCGCGCCGCTTCTGCGCGCCATCAGCGCGACCAACTGCCCCAGCGCCCCCATGCCGAAGATCGCCACCGTATCCCCCAACTTGAGATCGGCATCATGCACCCCGTTGAGCGCGATCGCGCCCAGATGCGAGAAAATGCCGAACAGCGGATCTGCACCTTCGGGCATCAAGCGCGGACGCACATAATCAAGGTTGGCGACAAAATGCGTGCGATGTCCCCATGTACCGAACAGGCGCGACCCGATCGGAATATCCACGCCCGCCCCCGCTTCGATGATTTCCCCGACTTCTTCATATCCCAGATTGGTGACGGGATAGCTAATCGATGCGGAGTCACCCGCGATAAACAGCTTTCGATCCGCGTCCCAGCGCTTGCTGAGGTACGGATTTGTACCGCGATAATAGGTGAGTTCCGTTCCCGCGCTGATGCCGGAATACAGCGTTTTGATCCGCACCTCATCCGCTTTGAGCGGCGCATCTGCATAGGTTTGATAGCCCGTCGTATGCGGGGCGGTGAACACAAAAACTTTCCCCATGCCGGTTACCCTTTGACTGCACCCGCCGTTAAGCCGCGCGTCAAGAAACGTTCAAAGAAGAAGAACAGCACGATGATCGGCACGGTGATGATCACCGAACCCGCCATCAAATATGTGCGCGGGACTTCTTGCGAATCGAGCATGCGTAAACCGAGCGGGAGCGTCCAACTATTCGGTGTTTCGGTCAAGAACAGGAGCGCGAACAAGATTTCGTTCCATGCGATCATGAACGTGTAAAGCGCCACCGATGCGACCGCCGGAACGGACAGCGGCAGCACCACCCGCAAAATCGTACTCAGGTGGTTACATCCGTCGATCAGCGCCGCCTCTTCCAATTCCGCCGGGAGCGTCTGGAAATAACTTCGCAGCATATACAGCGCAACCGGCAGCGTACCGGACATGTACACGACGATCAAACCGGGCAGACTGCCGCGCAGTCCCAATTGGCTGTACACCACAAACAGCGGAATCCCGATCACGATAGCGGGAAACATATAGACGAGCAAAATCCCGCCGCTCAAAAGTGGTTTTAAGCGAAACTGAAGCCGTGTGATCGCATACGCGGCGGGGATCGCCAGCAGCAGCGTCAGCGCAACCGTGATCAGCGAGACAACCAAGCTGTTGCCGATATACGTCGTAAAGCGAAAATCGACCAGCACCGCCCGGTACGAATCCCCGAAGCGGGATAGCTGATCGAGCGACGGAATAAGGCGGGTAGGGTTACGCAGCACATCTTCAATTGGGCGGACGGACAGGTTGAGCATCCAATAAAACGGAAACGCCGTCATGAACATAAACAGCGCGATAAACACCCATTTGAGAGTCCGCCCGATCCGCATTTCGAGATGTTCACGGCTGATTTTCGGCGCGCGCGGTCTGGTTTGTGAGTGCGTCGTCATGATTAATTTTCCTCAACCATAAACCAGCGGAAGTAAATGCCGACGACGACGAACAGCACCAGCGCCAGCACCACCGCGACCGCCGCCGCCGTGCCAACGTTGCGCGCACTAAACAACTGATCATAAATTTCGAGCGAGATCAACTGCGTATTCGCCGCGCCGCCTGTGAGCAAAAATACATCGTCAAATTTGTTGAATGTCCAGATAAAGCGCAGCAAAAACAGCGTGCCGAATACCGCCCGCAGTTGGGGCAGGGTGATAAACCACAACCGCTGAGACGGAACCGCGCCATCGACTTTAGCCGCTTCGTACATTTCTTCGGGGATGGCTTGAATGCGCGCCAGAATAAACAGAAAGGCGAACGGGAAATATCGCCATGCTTGAAACAAGATCACCATCGTGAAGGCGGTTGCAGGCGTGTTTAAGAAGTCGATGCGCCGCCCCCCGAGCGCGTCCACAGCTTCATTGACCAAGCCGAACTGAGCATTGAGCAGCAGTTTCCAGATCAGCACAACCGAGATGATCGGCGCGATATACGGAAACAGCAGAAAACCGCGTACAAGATTGCGACCGGGAAACGAATCGCGCACGATCAGCGCGGCGATCAAACCGAGCAAAATCGCCAAGATCGTGCCGAAGATCGTGTACACAAACGTGCGCGCCAGCGTATTGACAAAGCCGCGTTCGGCAAACACCGCTTCAAAATTGGTAAATGTGAAGCCTTCCAGCGAAAACAACCGCAGATCAGGCAGGTCACACAGCCGAACCGGGAGAAATGCCAGCACCAGATTCCATAACACCGGCATGATCAA
>CALBRY010000430.1 GCA_937927665.1 uncultured Chloroflexota bacterium | reverse complement strand
GTTTCTTCGATGCAGTTTGATACCCCTGAGCGCGGTTTTTCCTTCCGGTTTGATGCGCCGCTCGATATGCGCTTTGACCCGGAAAGCGGCGGAACGACGGCGGCGGATCTGGTCAACACGATGGATGAGCGCGAAATTGCCGATCTGTTTTACAAATATGGCGAAGACCCGGACGGACGCCGGCACGCACGCGCCGTCGTACAGGCGCGACCGCTCCACACGACCGGCGAACTCGCGCGCGTGCTGGAAAAAGCATCGCCGCGCCGCTATGAAGAGAAAATTCATCCGGCGACCCGCGCCTTTCAAGCGCTGCGGATCGCCGTTAACGACGAGTTAGGCGCGGTTGAGCGTGTGCTGCCCGCCGCGATTGATCTACTCAATCCGGGTGGACGTTTCGCCGTGATCAGCTTTCACAGCCTTGAGGATCGAATCGTCAAAGACGCGTTCAGGCTCGCCGCGACAGACTGTGTTTGTCCGCCGCAGTTCCCGGTGTGCGTATGCGATCATCGGGCGAGTGTGCGACTCCTCCACAAGAAGCCGATCACTGCGACCGAGGCGGAGATCGCGCTGAACCCGCGCAGTCGCAGTGCCAAACTGCGCGTGATTGAAAAACTGTAAAACTGTCGGGAGAAAACAGGCGTCATGCAGAATATTCAACACGCGCTCAAGAAAAACCGCTGGCGACCTCAGCGGCAGGTGATCGCGTTGGGGACGCTCGGAATCTTCGTGGTGATCATCATCGGTACGCTGTACCTGTCGCAAGCCTCGCAGATGTCCGCGCTGGGGCGCGAACTGAGCGACTTGATCGAAATCCGCGATAATCTGGAGCAAACAAACGAACAGCTCCGCGCCGAAATCGCGGGGCTTCAGGGGATGGGGCGTTTGCAAGCACGCGCGCTTGAACTCGGCTTTACATTTGCCGATCGCGCCGATATTGAGTATCTTGTCGTCGAAGGCTATGACCCGAACCGCGATACGGTGGTTGTTCCGCGTGAAATCGAGCCGACGCCGCTGCCGGAATACGAAGAATCGCTGGTTGGCTGGATTCAGGCACAGATCGATGCCTACCGTCAGTCGATGCGCTAAGTCCGCTCGAAAGCCGTATGTGTGTCCGCAAATGTTGGGATAGGGATTGTGAAACGTTTTAACGTAATACATTTCGGAACGAATCCCTGACATAATCTGACATAAAATTCGAGCGGCGCGCGTGATGCTCCCTCAGCCATTTTGTGCGCTGGAGAGGGAAAGTGATCTGAGGATAAATGGATTGACGAACCAGCATTGGACGCGACAACAGGATTTTCTTTCCACCCTGCTTGATCAGCCGCGCTGCGGACTCATTAGTGATTTTGACGGCACGCTCAGCGCATATGTTGGTGATCCCGCCACCGCTGTGATTGCGCCGGAAAACGGTGTTTTGTTGGATGTGCTTTCGCAAAAGCTCACGGTGGTGGCGCTGGTCTCCGGGCGTGAGGTGCGTAATCTTCGGTTGCGATTTGAACATCCCGCGCTGATCTATTACGGCAGTCACGGGATGGAATCCTGGCAGGATGATCAGGTGCATGTGATCGGGGGTGCGCGGCAGTGGGCTGAACCGCTCCAGCATCTTCTGGCAGAGTTTGGCGATCCCGCAATCGCGGGTGTATTCGTCGAACCCAAGACGGTGACCGCTTCGGTACATTACCGCCTCGCTGAGAACCCGACCGAAACGCGCGACGTACTGTATGCGCGGCTGCTCCCCTTGTGCAAGAAATACGGGTTCGTCCTCAGCACCGGGCAGTTTATCTGGGAAATCAAGCCGCCTGTCGCCATCGATAAAGGATCAGCGGCGCAGTCGGTGATCGAAGCATATCGCCTTGAGAGTGTGATCTTTTTGGGCGATGACGTGACCGATTTTGCAGCGATGGATAGGCTGGCGACACTCGCTGCCGATTCCAAACGCTCTTTAATGGCACTATCCATCGGGGTTGTGCATCCAACATCCTCCGCTGAACTCTTTGAACACTGCAATCTCACCGCGAACGGAATCGAGGACGTGACTCATCTGCTGCGCTGGATGACGGAATATCTAAACAGCGCACGTTCTGCACCACGATAAGGGATGGGAATTGATTCTATGATCACGACGTCGTTTCGGATTGTTGTCGTCTCGAATCGCGGACCGTATTCGTTTACCAAACGTGATGGCGAATTTCATGCAGTGCGGGGCTCAGGGGGACTGGTTACTGCGATCGGGGCAATCGCGCGGCAGTATGAGATTTTGTGGATTTCATGCGCGTTGAGCAAAGGGGATCGGGAATGGTTGAGCACGCACAACGGCGTGCAAGAGATCGACGACATGCGCATCCGCTTGATCCAGCCCGATGCTGCACAGTTTCAAGCGTATTACAATGTCATCAGCAATCCGTTGTTATGGTTCGTACAACATCAACTGTATGATACGCCGCGCCTGCCGGTATTTGATGAGGGAACATGGCGCGCGTGGACAGACGGGTATGCAGGCGTGAATCGTCTGCTTGCTCAAGCGACGGCTGAGAGCATCGCCGGAACAAGCGATCGCGTGTTGATTCTGCCTCAGGATTATCACTTGTATCTGTTCCCAAAATATCTACGTGAACTCGTGGGCGACCGGGCGATCATTCAGCCGTTCTTGCATATTCCGTTTCCGGGTCCTGATGCATGGCGGGTGCTGCCGCTGAAAATGCGGCGCGAACTGTTGGAAGCGATGCTGCAAGCGGATCGGATCGGGTTTCAGACGGAACGGGATACACGGCGCTTTTTGCAGACATGCGTGGATACGCTCCCTGATGCGCGCGTGATTAAACCTTGGCGACGGTTGGCGTATCAGGGACATGAGATCGATGCAACACCGTATCCGATCTCACTTGATGTAGAATACCTTCGGCAGCGCTCCGAAAGTGAGGAAGTGAACGCGCACCGGGAACGGTTTGCAAATCAAGTCGAAGATCGCAAGCTGATTTTGCGGGTGGATCGGGTCGAACCGAGTAAGAATATTCTGCGCGGGCTGATCGCCTACAAAAACTTCTTGAATGCACATGCTGAATTTCGAGGGCGAGTCGAAATGCTGGCGCTGCTTGTGCCATCGCGCACGGAAGTCGCGGAATATGCGCGTTATTTGCGCGATATTATGGCGCTGGTGGGTGAAATCAACGCGACGATGAGCGATGGCGAATGGGAACCGGTTCATGTGCTGTTGGGCAACAATTACGACCGCGCGATCGCGGCGTTCAGTATGTATGATGTGTTGATGGTCAACCCGATTGCGGATGGCATGAATTTGGTTGCCAAAGAAGGTGTAATCTTGAACCGCAAGAACGGTGTGCTTATTCTTTCAGAGGAAGCAGGGGTCGCGGAAGAATTTGGGGACGCGCCGCTGTTGGTTTCCCCGTATGATGTTTTTGGAACACGGGAAGCGATTCGGAAAGCATTGGAAATGCCGCCGGAAGAACGCGAAGCGCGCGCCGACCGACTGCGCGAACAGGTTCAGTCGAACGATATTCATATGTGGTTTCGCCGTCAGCTTGCCGATGCTGAAAAGCAGGTATCGGGCGGGATGTAAGCAGCATCGACGAGAGGATGACTGATTATGGCGCTTGCCACCAAGATGCCTCAACAACAAGAAATCTTCCGCCGCCGCTTACCGTTTGTGATCGGCGGACTGCTTTTCGCCAGCGCGGTTTTGCTCTGGCGTTTAGCGTCGTTTCAGTTTCAACTGACGCCGGAAGTTGCCACCTATTTTGAATCGCTCCGCGATGCGAATTATCAACTGACGCGGCAGATCGCCGGGGCGCGCGGTTATATTTATGACCGCAACGGTGAACCACTCGCCGCGAACGCACTCGATTATCAGATTGGGATCAGTCCCTCGCTGGTATCTGATCCGCGCCTTGCGGCGCAGCAGTTGGCGGCGACACTGGGCTTAAATGAACTGGATGTGTACAACATTCTGCAATTGGACGAACCGTGGGTGAGCCTTGCCACACGGGTGAGCGCCGATGTACGTCAACAGGTGGACGAACTCGATATTTACGGGATCACGATCAACTCACTGCCGCGCCGAAGCTACCCACAGGGAATGCTCGCCGCACAGGTGATCGGGTTTGTTGGCGGCGATTTGCAGGGATATTACGGCGTTGAGGGGAATTATCAAGCGCTGCTCGCCGGGGTGATGCGCGAACGCGAAGTGAGCAACATCCCGTTTGATGTGAGTGAACTCGATCTGGAACAGGATCGCGGTCAGGATATTGTCCTGACGATTGATCGCAACGTTCAGTTTGTCGTGGAGCAGGAACTCCAGCGCGCCATTACTGAAACAGGCGCGGCGCGTGGGACGATCTTAGTCATGGATCCGCGCTCCGGCGAAATTCTGGCGATGGCAAGTTCTCCCTCGTTTGACCCGAATGCCTATTTCACGGTTGAAGACCCCGATCAGCTTCTCAATCCGGCGATTGCGACCCCGTGGGAACCGGGATCGATTTTTCATGTGCTGACAGTCGCGGCGGCATTGGAACGCGGCACAATTACCGCGCAGTGGAGCTATAACGATCAAGGGACAGCAACCTACGGCGGAACCGAAGTTCTGAACTGGGATCGGGCGGCGCACGGCGTGGTTGATGTGACTCAAGTGTTGGTGCAGTCGCTCAACATTGGCGCGGCGGAGATCAGCACGCGCATGGGTCCGAATGACTTCTATAACATGATGGATCAGTTCGGCATGGGCGGGCTGACCGGAATCGACCTTGAAGGGGAAGTCGCGGCAAGTATGAACGTCCCCGGCGATTCCGAATGGAGCGAAGCCGATCTCGCAATCAACGCCTTCGGGCAGGGGATCACGGTTACACCAATTCAACTGCTCGCGGCGTATTCGGCAATCGCCAACGATGGCTTGATGATGCAGCCGCATGTGGTTGCAAGCATCGTCGATGGTGACCGCGTGATTCCGTCGCAGCCGTCGGCGCTGGGACGACCGATCAGCGCGGAGACAGCGCGCACAGTGACAGAGATGATGGTCACGGTGGTGCGCGAAGGCTTAGACGGCGCGGCATCGGTGGATGGGTACACGGTCGCGGGGAAAACCGGAACGGCTCAGATTCCGACTCCGATCGGGTATCAAGCGGGGGTGTCGATCGCGTCGTTCATCGGCTTCTTGCCCGCCGATGATCCGCAGTTGATCATCTTGGTCAAGCTGGACGAGCCAACCGAATATTTCGGGAATCGGGTCGCGTCACCCGTGTTTCAGCGCGTCGCGGAACGGCTGGTGATCTTGCTGGAAATCCCGACGGATGATATTCGCCGCGCGCTTGCCGCTCAAGGCGGTGAAGTCGGCGCGATACAACGATAATCCTTTAAGAGGCATCATGACCACACCTTTACCGTTTGCATTAAGCGTGGGCGTACTCGCTTTTCTGTTAGGCGTGATCTGGGGGGGACCGTTCTTGCAGGTGCTAAAGCTCCTCAAGATCGGTAAGTTGATCCGTGTTGAACTCCCCGGCGAACATCAGAAGAAAATGGGAACGCCGACGATGGGCGGGATCATGATCATCCTGCCCGCACTCTTGATCACAGTCGCGCTGAATCTGGTGGCGATTTTGCGACCGGAAGCGAGCGTTACCGGCTTGAGTATTCTCGTCCCTGTGTTCGTGATGATCGGTTTTGCGCTGCTCGGCGGCTATGATGATGTTGAAGGGATTCGCCGCTCACAGGGACGACCGATCGGGGAAGGAATCAGCGCGCGGGCGAAATTCGCGGGGCAGGTTATCCTTGCATTGATCGCCGCGACGGTGATTTCGCTCTATGATGGCGGCTTTCAGTTCGCAAACACGATCCCGATCCCGCTGATCAACATTAGCATCCCGCTGCACCCGATCTTTTTTATCCCGATCACGGCATTCATCATCGTGACATTTTCCAACGCGATCAACTTGACCGATGGTTTGGACGGACTCGCGGGGATCATCACGGCGAGCGCATTCGCGGCATACGGGATCATCGCTTTCTTGCAAGGGCAGATTTATCTGGTGCAGTTCAGCTTTATCATCGTTGGCGCGTGTTTCGCCTTTCTGTGGTATAACGCCCATCCCGCCCAGATATTTATGGGCGATGTCGGCGCGCTGGCACTGGGGGCGACACTTGGCACGATCGCGGTGATGACAGGGCAATGGCTGCTGCTGCCGATTATTGCGATTGTCCCGCTTGCCGAAACGGTGAGCGTCGTCCTTCAAGTGACGTATTACAAAGCGACGAAAGGGCAGCGGTTGTTCCGCATGTCACCGCTGCATCACCATTTTGAATTGAGCGGATGGAGCGAAACGCAAGTCGTCCAGCGCTTCTGGTTGGTCGGAATCCTGAGCGCGATGGCGGGTGTGGCGTTGGCGCTGCTGTGATCACATTTGAACAAGGCTGAAACCATGAAATCTGATCCGCTGAACGGCAAAACGATCGCGGTGCTTGGCTTTGCGCGTCAGGGAAAATCGTTGGCGCGCTGGCTGCCGACGATCGGCGCGAATGTGCGTGTGAGTGATGGCAAAACCGCCGAACAATTGGCGCTCAACCCCGACGACTATCCCGGCGTTGAATTTGTGTTGGGCGGGCATCCACCGGAACTGCTCGATGGGGCGGATGTGTTGTGCATCAGCGGCGGCGTCCCGCTCGATCTGCCGATTGTGTTGGAAGCGATTCGTCGCGGAATCCGCGTGATGAACGACGCCCAGTTATTCATGGAGCGCTGTCCCGCGCCGATCATCGGGATCACCGGAAGCGCCGGAAAGACGACGACAACCACGCTCACCGGCATGATTATGAAAGAGTCTGGTTTCAAGACATGGGTCGGCGGCAATATCGGGGATGTGCTGCTTGATGTGCTGCCGCAGATCAGCCGCACCGATCGCGTCGTAATGGAGCTTTCCAGTTTTCAACTGGAGATCATGACGATCAGCCCGCCGTATGCCGCTGTCCTCAATGTGACGCCGAATCATCTCGATCGGCATGGCACGATGGAAAATTATCTGAATGCCAAAGCGCAGATTCTCGATCATCAGGTGTTTACCGACGGGCAAACCGATACTGCTGTTTTAGGATGGGATGATCCGGGCAGTCATGCACTTGAAGATCGGGTTATCGGGCGGTTGTGCTGGTTCAGCGCGACGAGTATGGTTGGTAACGGTGCATTTACGGCA
Organism: uncultured Chloroflexota bacterium; assembly: GCA_937927665.1. GTDB lineage: Bacteria > Chloroflexota > Anaerolineae > Aggregatilineales > Phototrophicaceae > Flexifilum. Next base: position 9,802 of record CALBRY010000430.1, on the reverse strand, counting down.
GGGCGCCGCTTGATTCTTGTTGGTGACAGCAGTCCGGACGGTGATCCGCATGTGATTATCGAGCGCGATGATATTCCGCTGCGCGGCGATCATAACGTGCTCAATGTGCTTGCTGCGTGCGCGATCACAGGAGCGGCGGGAGCGTCGATCGACGCGATGCGGAACGTGATCCGCGATTTCACAGGGGTGCCGCACCGACTGGAGATCGTCCGGTTGTTTGAGGGCGTCACTTATGTGAATGACAGCATCGCCACCGCGCCGGAGCGTGTCGCCGCCGCGCTTAAGAGCTTTACCGAGCCGCTGGTGCTGCTGCTTGGTGGACGCGATAAAAAGCTCCCGTGGGATGAGATGATCGTGTTGGCGCTTGCTCGCTCACGGCATATCGTGTTATTCGGGGAAGCCGCCCCGATGATCAAGGGCGTGATCGAACGGATTGATCCGCATTTCAGCGCCGTGACTCAGGTGGATACGCTTGATGCGGCGGTCGCGTGTGCGCGGGATACGGCGCATCGGGGCGATGTTGTGCTGCTCTCTCCCGGCGGTACGAGCTACGATGCCTATGTCGATTTTGCTGAACGCGGCGAACATTTTCGCCGCTTAGTGAACGCGTTCTGAAGTCGCAAGCAGGCGCTGTCCGGATCACGCCCATCAGCGCATCGCTAGTGTAGTTTTCCCTATGAAACGCGTGGCACTTGTCATATTGTTTCAGCGAACTTTCAGGTAATTTAAAACCTACAGTGCCTGTCATTCGATTAATACTATTGAACGGAAATTTGAATGCCAACCGCAAAACTCATCTTAAACGATAAGGAGTTTGAGTTCCCTGTATTTGAAGGCTCGGAACACGAACTCGCCATCGATTTCACGAAGCTGCGCGCCATGACCGGCGCAATCGGCTACGATCCCGGCTATGGCAATACCGGCTCCTGCACCAGCCAGATTACCTATATTGATGGCGATCAGGGTATTTTGCGCTACCGGGGCTATCCAATCGAACAACTTGCTGAGAAATCGACCTTTGTCGAAGTTGCCTATTTGCTGATTAACGGGCGGCTGCCAAGCGCGGATGAACTCGACAAGTTTAATAAGCGGCTGATCAAGCATGTCTTGATTCATGAGGACATGAAGAAGCTGTTTGAAGGCTATCCGCCGACCGCGCACCCGATGGCGGTTATGTCGGCAATGGCAATTTCGCTTTCCGCGTATCACCCTGATCTGCTCGACCCGGAGATCATCGATACGAACATCATGCGCCTGCTGGCGAAATTCAAGACGCTGGCGGCATTCTGCTATAAGAAATCTATGGGGCAGCCCTACGTTTACCCCCGCAGCGACCTGAGCTATACCGAAGATTTCCTGCATATGATGTTTGCTCTGCCAACAGAGCCGTATCATGTTAATCCGGTCGTCGCACGCGCGCTTGATCTCCTTCTGATCCTTCATGCCGATCACGAGCAAAATTGCAGTACCTCGACAGTGCGTATGGTTGGAAGCAGCCAAGCGAACGTGTTCGCATCGGTTGCGGCTGGCGTGAATGCGCTGTGGGGCCCGCTGCACGGCGGCGCGAACCAAGAAGTGATCATGATGCTTGATGAAATTCAGGCGGACGGCGGCGATGTGAAGAAATACGTCAATCTGGCGAAGGACAAGAATTCCAAGTTCCGCTTGATGGGCTTCGGTCACCGTGTCTATAAGAACTTCGACCCGCGCGCCCGTATTCTCAAGAAGGCGGCGGATGATGTGTTGAATGCGCTCCATGTGACCGATCCGCTGCTTGAAATTGCGCGTGGGTTGGAAGATGCCGCGCTCCACGATGACTACTTCATCGAACGCAAGCTGTACCCGAACGTCGATTTCTACAGCGGGATTATTTACCGCGCGATGGGCATCCCGACGAACATGTTCACGGTGATGTTTGCGCTCGGTCGCCTTCCCGGCTGGATCGCCCAGTGGAAAGAAATGCACACCGACCCGGCGACGAAGATCAACCGCCCGCGCCAGATTTACACGGGCGAAACCGTGCGCGATTACACGCCAATCGATAAACGCTAATCACGACAGTTATGCAGCATGGGGCGGGGAGCAGTCTACCCGCCCTTTTGATTCAGCTTGAGCCGCAAGCGCGGCGCACTCTGAAATCACCCCCTGACATCAGTCTCCCCCCAGATTGTCGAAAGTTGAAACTGGGATATACTCAAGTTCAGCAGGGGGAGTATTCCCCTGTTTCGATTACGAGTTGGGAGAGTTTGTATGGCAGATCAACAGGCAGCGCCGCAGTTTACCGACGCCGATTTTGACCTGCCGATCGGGGCAAAAGCTCCGCCGATCATCCGGGGCGGAACACGCACCGCTGCGGCGGATGCGCCATCCCTTGATCGCGTCGAGCGTCAGCGCGGCGTGTTGAGTATGATCGACCGCCCGCTCCTTATCATGTTGATCCTTCTGCTTGCGGTCGGCGCGATGATGATTTACAGCGCGACGTTCGACTGGAGCTATCAGGAATACAACAGCGCCACCTATATCTTTATGCAGCACATCCGCAATTTGATCATTGCTGCCGCCGCGCTGGTATTTATGACAGCGCTCGATTACCGCATCTGGAAGCGATTTGCTGTCTTTTTGCTGCTGGTGACGATCGCGGGGCTTGTCGGCGTGCTGCTGTTCGGTGATAACACGTTCGGCGCGCGGCGCGCATTCTTTCAAGGATCGTATCAGCCGGGTGAAATCGCGGAACTGACGATCATTATTTACATGGCGGCATGGCTTGGCGCGAAACGGACGAAAGTTGCCAGCTTCGTGTTTGGCTTGATCCCGTTTATGATTCTGCTCGGCGTGGTGGTCGGTTTGGTGGCGCTTCAACCGGATATCAGCACCGCCGCGACGATCGTGATCGTGTGCGGGTTGATGTATTTTCTGGCGGGTGCGAATATTTTCCATCTTGTTTCGCTGGTTACGCTGGCGGGCGCGGCTGGTGTTATTTTCAGCCAACAGTTGGATTACACCCAGACTCGATTGGATACTTTCGTCGCTGGCTTAACCGACTTGACCGCGACCAACTGGCACGCGATGCAGGCGATCATCGCCTTTCGTGACGGTGGATGGCTTGGTAAAGGTTTGGGTTTGGGCGAGCAGAAATTCGGCGCACTGCCCGCGCCGCATACCGACAGCATTTTCGCGGTGATCGGGGAAGAACTCGGAGTTGTCGGTGCGGCGTTCGTCGTGCTGCTGTTCGTGATCTTGATCATGCGCGGCTTGCAGATTGCCCGCCGTTCGTCGGATAGTTTCGGTTCGCTGCTTGCCGCTGGAATTACCCTGTGGATCGCTACCAAAGCGCTCCTCAATGTGGCGACGATGTTGAGCCTCGTCCCATCAACCGGCGTGGCGCTGCCGTTCATTAGTTTTGGCGGTTCGTCGCTGGTATCGGCGATGGCAGGGGCAGGTTTGCTATTGAGCATTTCACGCGTGACGGCGCGCGTTAATTCACCGGAAGGGAGAAGCGCTAGTGCGAATTATGATCGCGGCTGGGGGAACCGGTGGTCACGTCTATCCAGCCATCGCAGTCGCTGAGGCGCTGATCAACCGCCGCCCGGATGTGGCGCTCACCTTTGTTGGCGGCGTTGACGATTTCGCGCGTCCACTCGTCGAAGCGGCGAATATTCCATTTGAACACATGGATCAGGTGCGGTCAGGTCCGCTGCACGGCGTTCCCCTGCTGACGAAATTATCCAGTTTGGTGAAGTTGGCACTTGGCACGATTCAATCGATCCGCTTGGTGCGTCAGCGCCGACCTTCCGCGATTTTGCTGACCGGCGGGTGGGTGGGGCTGCCGATTGCACTGGCGGGGCGTTTTTGGCGCGTCCCCAGCTTGATTTATCTGCCGGACATCGAACCGGGCTTGACGATCCGCATGCTGCGGCATATCGTCAACCGCGTGGCGGTGACTGCTCCAGATAGTCAGCAGTATTTCCGGCAGGGTCAAATGGTTGTCACCGGGTATCCGGTGCGCGCCGCCATGATTGACGCGGCGCGGGGAGATGGCAGGGCACAGGGAATCGCGCACTTTGAGCTTGATCCCAGTCGTAAAACGCTGATGGTGTTCGGCGGCAGCCGGGGCGCACGGTCGATCAATGACGCGCTGATCAGCATTCTGCCGGAACTGTTGGCGCATAATCTCCAAATTATTCATGTGACGGGGAAGCTCGATTGGGATGCGGTTTGCGCACGCTACACGATGCTTGTGGACGCGCACCCGGCATTAATGCGGTATTATCACCCTTTCGCGTACCTGCACGATGAGATGGCGCTTGCATTCGCCGCCGCCGATCTGGTGTTAAGCCGGAGCGGTGCGAGTGTACTCGGTGAATTTCCGCTCTATAATGTGCCTTCGATCCTCGTCCCGTATCCGTATGCGTGGCGGTATCAAAAGGTTAATGCGGATTGGCTGGCGGAGCGCGGCGCAGCGGTCGTTCTGATAGACGAAGCGATGAATATGCAGCTTCTGGGAACGATCCGCGAAATTCTCTTTGAACGTCCTGAAAAATTGGAGCAGATGCGCGCCGCATCAGCCGCGTTAAGCGCGATGGGCGATGGCGCATGGAATGTGGCGGTTGAACTTCTGCGGCTTTCAGGGGAAACGGCATGATTCAACTCTCTGCGGTCATGATCGTGATGGCGATCTTCTTTGGTATCATCGGGTTCTTGCGCGGCTGGAATAAAGAACTGATCTCGACCGCCGGAATCGTTTTGGGTTTGTTTGCCCTGTACCAGTTCGACAGCTTGATCCGTGGGACGCTGTTGGCAGGTGTCAGCCGGGATCAGGTGTTTTTCGTGCAGGCGTTGATCTTTCTGGCGATCGTGTATTTCGCGTATCAAACGCGCTCGATCCTCGGAGAAGATATTCGCCGCCGCAACGAAGGGCGTGATCGGTTTCAGGAAAGTATCCTCGGCGGCATCGTCGGGTTTGTGAACGGCTATCTCATCTGGGGTTCGCTGTGGTACTTCATGGATATCAACGAGTACCCATTCGCGCCGTATATCATCGCACCGTCGCCCGGTTCGCCCAGCGATCAGGCGCGGAATCTGCTCCCGCTTGTGATCCTCGGCGGCGGCGGTAACGGCGATTTACTCGCCGTCGCGGTGATCGTCTTATTTGTGATCGTGCTGGTTTTGATCTAAATGACCCAAGCTGTACGAATCAAGCCGGGACAGCATATTCATCTCGTCGGAATCGGCGGGGTAGGCTTGTCCGCGATCGCCCGTGTTTTGATCGGACGGGGATTTACCGTGTCCGGTTCGGATCGCGCGGCGAACACCTATACCGAAGCCTTGAGCGCAGAAGGTGTCCGCGTAACGATCGGGCATGACGCGGCGAACATCGCCGGGGCAGACCTGATTATCGTGACATCGGCGGCGAACGCCGAAAACCCTGAAATCGCCGCCGCGCGTGCCGCCGCAATTCCTGTTTATAAACGCTCCGAAATCATCACCGATGTGATCAGCGCCGGATTAGACTCGCCGCCGTTTGTGATTGCTGTAGCGGGAACGCACGGCAAGACGACAACCACCAGCATGATCGCGCATATGTTGATTACCTGTGGGCTGAAACCCGGCTATATCATCGGCGGCACGCTTTCGACCACTGGAACTAACGGCGAGGCGGGCGGCGGTGATCTGTTCGTGATCGAAGCCGATGAATACGACAATATGTTTCACGGCATCGCCTACGATCTCGCCGTGATCACCAGCTTGGAATGGGATCACCCGGATTTCTTCCCGACGTTTGAAACGATGATCGAGTCGTTCCGCGTGTTCACGATGAACGCCGTGAACAAAGATGGGTGCGTGATCGCTTGCGGCGATGATGCGGGTATTCCACGCTTGAACGCGGTGATCGATGGGGATCAGGTGCGCTGGCTTTCGTATGGGCGCGGTAATGCGCTCCATGTGCGCGATCAAGGCGGAATGACGACGTTCATGCTTGCCGATACCAGCTACGAAGTTCGCATTACGCGACCGGGAATGCACAATGTTTTGAATGCGCTTGGCGCGCTTCAAGCGGTGTTTATGCTGCCGCTGTTTGGCGATTTTTCCACCCGTTTTACGCTCGAAAATGCTGTAAAAGCGCTGGCGACGTATCAAGGGACGGGGCGGCGGTTTGAGGTGATGGGTACGGCTGACGGTGTAACCGTGATCGATGATTACGCGCATCACCCGACGGCGATCCGCGTTACGCTGGAAGCGGCACGGATGCGCTACCCCGATCACGCGGTGTGGGCGGTTTGGCAGCCGCATACATTTAGCCGTACACGGACGCTCTGGGCGGATTATCTCGCGTCGTTTGGCGCGGCGGATCATGTGATTGTGACGGACATTTACGCGGCGCGTGAAGCACCTGATCCGGGGGTGACGGCAGAACGATTTGCGGCGGAACTGAGCGGAAAACACGCGGACGCACGGCATATTTCCGGCTTAGATCGGGCGGCGGCGGTACTCGCTGATGAGGCGAAAATGCCCGCTGTGATCCTGATCATGAGCGCGGGGGATGCGCCGCAAATTGGGCGGCAGTTTTTGGCACTGCGGGGCGTGCAATGATTGACCTGCGTGTGCAACTTCCTCGCGTGGTTCTCCGGCACAACGAGCCTATGTCGAAGTATACGGCTGCACGACTTGGCGGCGCGGCAGATTGGGTGTATATCGCCCGCACCAGCGCGGAAGAATTGGCGCATGTTGTCACGACAGCATGGCGCGAAGGAATCCCGACGCGGATATTGGGCGGCGGCGCAAATGTGCTGATCAGCGATCAAGGGGTGCGCGGGCTGGTGGTGATCAACCGGTTGAGCGATATTACGTTTGACGATAAAGATGATGATAAAAATGAGCGTGTGACGATTTCCGGCGGCGCATCGCTGACGGTGACGGCGCATAAACTCCAGTTACGCGGATTGAGCGGCTTTGAGTGGGCGGTCAGCGTGCCGGGTACGATTGGCGGGGCAGTGGTCAATAATGCCGGGGCGCATGGTCAGGATATGGCGGCGAATATCCGCCGTGTGCATCTTGTCGATGCGGAGCGCGGCGCGTATACGTTAGAAGTCGCTGAGATGGCATATGCTTACCGGGCATCGGTGCTGAAGCATCGCACGGATCGGCGGTTTCTGGTTACGGCGGCGGAGATGTATTTCAAACCGGATGATCCGAGCGCGATCAAGGCGCGCATGGATGAAAATATCGCCTACCGCAAACGGACTCAACCGCCGGGGGCGAGCTTGGGGAGTATCTTCAAGAATCCACCGGGGGATTATGCCGGACGTTTGATCGAATCCTGCGGCTTGAAGGGATTTCGGATTGGCGGCGCGCAAGTATCGCCTGTTCACGCGAATTTCTTCATTAACCTAGAAGGTGATCAGGCGACCGCTTCGGATTATTACGCGCTGATCCGGCATGTGCAGGATACGGTGTTCGCCCAAACCGGCACAAGGTTAGAACCAGAGATAGAAATGGTAGGAGATTGGTCAGACAGTGGGGCGCATCTCGCCCCTGACCCAACTGCCATGTTATAGTCAGTGTGGCGTTATTCCCGACTTTTCTCGATGGAACCTGTATGACCTCACGCACGCGACAATCGGCGCAGACGAGCGAAATGAAACGCATCCCCGCCCCGGCGCGGACGAGCGAACCGAAACGCGCGCGACAACCGGCACGGACGAGCGAACCGAAACGCACACGCGCTCCGGCGATTTATCGCGGGGCGGATGCGCCGATCGCCGCGGCGGATCATGTCGAAGGACGGGCGTTTATCCGCTGGCGCTTCGTGAGCGGGTTTGTGGTTGTAGTGCTGTTGATCGTGTTAGGCGTCTTTTTCGGGGCGGATGCGTTCTATGTGCATGAGATCGCTGTCGCCGGGTTAGAGACGATGACTTACAATGAGATTTACATGTTAAGCGGGATCGCGGATACTCAAATCTTCTGGGTTGATCCGCTTGAAGTGCGCCGTAATTTGCTGGAATCGCCCACGATCGCGGATGCTCAGATTTCGGTTCGTTGGGAAGTTCCAATGGTGCAAATCCTGATCCAAGAGCGTGAACCGGCGCTCGTGTGGCAGCAGGGCGATACCGAAACATGGATCGACGTGCAGGGGCGGGTAATGGAACAACGCGGCGAACGTCCTGATCTGCTGCGTGTGGTGGTGGAAGGCGAAACGGATATTATTCCGGAACGCATTGAACTGAATACCGTCACGGGGGCGCTCCAGTTACGCGAACTTTTGCCCGATACACGGGTTTTGCGCTATTCCAGCGCTAACGGCTTGGGGATTGTTGATCCCGGTGGTTGGAGCGCGTGGTTTGGCGATGGAGTCGATATCCCGGAAAAGATTTTGGTCTACAATGCGATTATCGCAGACTTACTGGAGCGCGGGGTCGCCTTCGAGACGATTTTCGTCATCAACCCCGATTCTCCATGGCGGCGCTAGAGACAAACGAGAGCAGAGCACGCGACGTTATGAACGATCTGGTCGTCGGTATCGACATCGGAACCACAAAAATCTGTACCATCGTGGCGGAAGTTCGCACCGATGATATTTTCGTCGTCGGCGTCGGGCTTGAACCGGCGCGGGGGATGAAAAAAGGGGTCGTCAACGATATTCACCAACTCTCGAACGCGATTGCCGCTTCGGTTCATAAAGCGGAAAAAACGAGCGGGTATCAGATCGAGCGGGCGTTTATCAGTGTGGCTGGCAGCCATATCGCGTCGATCAACAGCCGCGGCGCGATCGGGTTAGTGGGTAATCGCGGCGTGCGCGCTGACGATCTCGATAAAGCAATCGAAGAAGCACGGGCGATTGCGATCCCGCATAACCGCGAAGTGCTGCATGTGATCCCGCGCAGTTACGCGATTGACGGGCAGAACAATGTGCGTTCGCCGATTGGCATGCACGGTTTTCGCCTTGAGGTCGAAGTTCATATCATCACGGCGGCATCGACCAGCGTGGCGAACCTTGAACAAGCGGTTCAAGCGGCGGGGGTATACCCGGATCGCTTCATCCTGAATCCGCTTGCCAGCGGAGATGCCGTTTTGACCGAGCAAGAACGCGAGATGGGGGCGGTGCTGGTCGATATTGGCGGCGGCACAACCGATCTGGCGATCTTCATCGAGGGAACGGTGTGGCACAGCGGCGTGATCGCGGTCGGCGGCGATATGGTCACGAACGACATCACCCATTTGATGCATGTGCCGTTTGATGTCGCGGAAACCGTGAAGTTGGAACACGGGCACGCGCTCGAAAAAGAGGTCAACCCGCTGGAGACGTTCCTTGTTCAACCGTTCGGGGAAGGCATCCCGATCGAGTTCAAGCGTCAAGAGTTGGCGATGGCAATCGAGGCGCGCATGAGCGAACTGCTCGAATTGATACAGGCGGAGATCAAGCGTTCAGGGTATGACGGCTTGCTCCGCGCCGGTATGGTGATCACGGGGGGATGCGCGCAGCTTCCGGGCTTGCGCGATCTCGCACAGCATACGCTCGGCATGCCTGTGAGAATCGCCAAACCGGAGCGCTTAACCGGGATGGCGGATGCGCTTCGCAGTCCGGCGTACAGCACGAGTGTCGGCTTGCTGCGGCTCGGTTTGCAGATGGACGCGGTTTCGGGAGGCGCTGCCGCGCCAAACGGACACGCCGGGAACAGCGCGCGTTTGAGCGGGTTCTTGAGCGGCTTATTCCGTCGTCTGCTGCCGGATGACAGCGATCGGTGAGGGTTGCCCTCACCCCGCACGCTGGCGCGTGCCGCCCCTCTCCGCTGGCAGAGAGGGG
>CALBRY010000429.1 GCA_937927665.1 uncultured Chloroflexota bacterium | reverse complement strand
TAAACGACTTCTGAAAGTCTGCGTCACTCTCAATAGAAATCCCGGCGCGATCCGCCAGATAGCGCACAGCTTCCCAGAACATCATAGCGTCGCGGTTGTTCCAGCGGTTGTCGTAATTGAGCACGTGACGACCGGCGAAGTCGAAAACGTCGCCATGCTCACCGCGCGAGTTCCAGAAATAAAGTCCGGTCTGGGGTGTGACCACCAGACTATCATGTTCGATGCCGACGAAGCGGGTGCCTTGGCGCTTGAGCGCAAAGCGTTCGCCGACGAGTTTTTCAATCGGGTTAGCGGAGCGAATCTGCTCCAGATCAATGCTCATCAGTCCCTCTGTTTCCATGCAAAGTTGAAGAGAACGCGTGTCAGAAAAACACGGTTGAAAGTGGATCTTCAGTTGCACGGGGGGAGAGGCTGTGATACAGTGTGAGTGTCCAAGTCACAGAGTATCCCATCCCGCCGCCCACGTGCCGTCCCGCAGTGGGCATTTCCTTGTCTAGGGCGGTGCGCGACTTCTCATGTTCATCCCCATTCCTCCAAAATGTTTACACGTGCAAACATTTCACTCATTCCCGAGATAGTGCTCTGCTTCGATCAGGAGGCGTTTGAACGCTTGTAACCGTGCCTTTGCAATCGCCGGATCGCCTTCCTGACGGATCAAAGCACGTGCCAAATCTTGAGGTGTTGTCGTATTGATCGTTTGCGTCACTTTCGCCATTTTGACGGCGGAGGGAGGGAGTTTCTCAAGCGGATCACCTTCTTCGTCTGAAGCCATATCACTCTCACACAGTTCTTTCACCTGTTTGCTGCTCAGGTTAAAGTCGATGATTTGACGAACAATTTCAGCATGGTATTCAGCGGCAACTGCCACAACATGCCGCAATTTTCCTTCCTCAACGCTGTGACGGTCTGCCAGTTCGAGCGCTTCGTCCGACAAACGCAGCAGAGATTTAATTAAGCTGAACTGTGCTCGTTTCACCCCGCCCATCGCACTCAAAATTGCATCCGTATACTCGCGTTTGCTCTTCAAATCGAGACCAAGTGCCTGTCGGTAGAAATCATGCCCCACTGCATAAGCAGGGATTTCGTAGCCGTGAACGGTCAGCAGCAGCAGAGCAGCTTGACGCGCCAGCGCGATGGCGGTCAGCCCGGATCGTGCCGTGTTCTCTTTCGCCTGACGGAACACCGATGACCGCTTTTCAGGAACGATAATGCATGGGATCGTGCCGTCGCCCGTGTAATTGGGGATGAAGTCGCGCAGCAGCCATGTTGCCCAGTAGCGGCGCTCACCGGTTTCAATGCGAAACAGGCGGCTTACGCCCTGCGACACATCGACTACTGTCAGCGGGTTGACCTGACCATCATCGCGAATGGTCACTGCGAGATTGACCAGATCGTGCAGCAGTTGTTCCTCAGGTGAGAGGGCTACACTTGTCTCGTCTTCGCGGTCATCGTCTGCGGTTGGAAGGAGTTCGATAACGCTGTTGAACGGGCGACCCCGCTGCCGGGCTGTAATCTGGACGATTTGCACCAGTTCGCGCAGCGCTTGGGTCGGTGTGACATGATTGTTGTGAAAGCGGAGGTGGATGCTCTCAGGCAGCACGCGGCGCGGCTGTACCGGGTCGGGACGCACCATTTCTAACAGCAGTCGTTCCACGCGAATGCCGTTATCCTGAAACGCAGCTTGACCATCGCCCATCAGATCGGTTGTCACCGATGCCAATAACTCATCAATCCGATTAGTCGATCCCTTCGCCATCACGCACCCACCTTCGTCATGTAGCGCACCAGCGATCCGACGACCTGAATGTATGCTTTGCTCGCGGATGAGCGTGGATCGTAGGTGAACAAACTCTGGTGATTGTGATGGGCGTAGGACACTGCTTCGTTGACGGGGATAACGCCAAGTACCAGCTTGCCGAGCAGAGGATGCGACTTGATCTCTGCCAGCAGGTGATTATGTCCACGCACACGACTGTCCATTTTGGTGATGAGCAGTCCACTCACGCGCAGATTGGGGTGCCGCCAGCCATCACGGATGTCGTTGATCTTCTGGATCACACTCGTCAAGCCGACGGTTTCCAAATAGCGCGGCTCAACCGGAACTATTGCGTCGGTCGCGGCGAGCAGTCCCATTTCTGTCATCAGCGAGAAAGAAGGGCGGGTATCGATGATCACTGCCGCATACTGGTTCGCGATCTTGCTAAGGGGATCAGCGAGGCGATAGGGCGCGCCTGCAACACCCATCAGTTCGCGTTCCGCGCCTTCGAGCATGGGGGAGGCGGGGAGGACATGCAAGTTTTCATCCCACATCGATGGCACAATGCAGTTCATCAAGGTCTGCGGTGCGTTCTGCCGATCTGCCAT